>JACFNS010000265.1:3641-4338 GCA_019454705.1 Taibaiella sp.
GCTCGCTGCAGGCGTGCGCCCTTGTTGATATATACAGGAAATCCGCTGCCCGTGATTTTGGTTCCCAGTTCAAAATCTATCAGCTTATATTTTTCGGTAAGTTCCCAGTGGGGTAGCTTTTGGGCGCTCAGGTCGGGGGTTTCGCCCCATGTTTTTACTATTTCGTTATCGTCGGCCGATTTGCCGAACGGTACGCTATGGTGAGGGATATTAGGCAGCTTAACCAACATGTTGTGCAGTTCGGCTTCCAAAGTATCCAATTGTTCGCCCAGGGCTTTGGTTTTCTCCTTGTTGCTGGCCACAGTCGCCTTTATAACTTCTGCCCCTTCTTTATTGCCGGCAGCCATCATCTTGCCAATTTCTTTAGACGCTGCATTGGTTTCAGCCAGCAACCCGTCGTTTTCTGCTTGTAGAGCCCGGCGTTTTTCGTCCAGCTCTGCTATGCGGCCTATCAGCTCTGTTTCCTTAAAATTTCTTTTCTCCAGTCCCGCGGTGATTAAATCGCTGTTTTGCCTGAATAGTTGTATCTGAAGCATTTAGTTTTGGTTTCAGCGCAAAGATAGTCAAGAGTTTGGAGTTGGTCGGGTAGGATTCTATATCGCCTTATGCTGAATATTTGTCTGCATTGCGTGAAGGGTGTATTCTGACTACTTATCAAAAAAATCCACGTAACTACTTGATTATCTTGTTTTTAGAT
>JACFNS010000266.1 GCA_019454705.1 Taibaiella sp.
CCATGGCCACGCCAAGCTGGTAGCAGCGTCGAAAGACATATTGAGGAAAGCCATCAGCAATATTAAAGGCGGTGTA
This sequence comes from Taibaiella sp., assembly GCA_019454705.1. GTDB lineage: Bacteria > Bacteroidota > Bacteroidia > Chitinophagales > Chitinophagaceae > UBA5543. The sequence goes on from JACFNS010000266.1 coordinate 77, forward strand.
AGAATATCGGAGATAGGCAGGTTGATAGAAACGGAGGCAAAAAAAGCCGGCTATACGGTAATAAGAAACCTGACAGGGCACGGCATTGGCCGCAGCCTGCACGAGGAACCGCACGAGATAGCTAACTACAGGGACAGGTTTAACAGGCAGCGTTTCAAAAAGAATTCGGTGGTAGCGATAGAGACGTTTATTTCAACACGGTCGACTATGGCCGATACACAGGCAGACGGCTGGACGCTAAAGGGAAACAGGGGTGGTTTTGTAGCGCAGCACGAGCACACCATCATGGTGACCGATGGCCAGCCGGTGATATTTACGGCGCAAAACGGGATTTGGGATTAGGACCTGGTCATGGTGACTATATCCAACGAGGTTAGCTATAGAGCCAACTTGCCGTATATTTTATAAGGTTCAATTAGGTTTTGGTTAGAGTCCAGCAGTTGGCAGTTGATAATAAAACTACTGTCATCGCGTTTTATATTTCCGATGCCTTCAAAATAATATGGGAAGGTTCCAAAGTCATTTGTAGCCTTTATCAATTGCCTGTCAATATTGATAGCCAGGTTGTTGCAATTCACAATTATTTCAATGCCTTTTCCAGTGTCTTCATAAAAAAGGTAATTACCTATACTTATAAGGTAGAAGGTAAAAGCCGTTGCGTATAACCTTCCGGCCAACGAATCTGATTCTAAAAGTACATTGTAAATCCTGCGGTCATCTCGTGTTATCTTTACCGGTTGCTGGCTACTTTTTACAGCTTTGAAAAAGAAACTTGCGCAATCACGATTGTCTGTTTCTGCAATAATCAGGTTAAAAGGATATTGCTTTGCGTTACCGTTTTCTTCAGTCGCCAGAATGTGTAATGGGTAAGTACCTGGGATAGCCAATTTTGTTTGGACGGATAGTGTTGTTGTATAAGGCAGATAGTCAAAAGTCTTATCCAGTGCCCCAAAAGAAAATTTTGGCATTTCTGCCAATTTTAGCGTTATAGCTTGGCCTTCGTCGTTGAGAGACATCAACGATATGTTTGTAGAAATACTATCTATGTTATTTACTACGATGTTGTGTATGCCTGATATTGCATAATTACTATCCGGGACACCACTGTTATTAACGGTGGTCACGGATGGCTCGTTTTTTTTACACGAGTAAAAGAATAGTAACATTAATGCGGAAAGGGTGAGGGTACGCATATTAGCATGTTTTTGTTTAATAACGATTGTAGTCGTTATTTATTGTTTTCAGTCTCGCAGGGGTATTCGGTACGAAACCCCAGCAAAGCCGGAGGACTGCGCCGAAGACATCTAAGCTCTTCACTAATTAATAATTTCTCCGTCGTTATCAGCCAGCCGTTCACGCCATTTTTGTATTTCTTCGGGTGGCAGCCTGGGCCAGTCCGTCACTTCACCTACGATTTTCAACGGTTCGGTAGTGCGGTAGGAGCGGGTGGGGTTGCCGGGGAATTTCTTGTCCGTAACATTAGGGTCGTTTTCAAAGTTGCCCATTGGTTCTACTATATACACACGTTCGCGCCCGTTGCCTTTTGCCAGTGCGGCGGCCAGCCCCGCTCCATTTACCAGCGCGGTGAAATAAATATGGTTCATGAGGAACTCCTCCTTATAGTTGGACATGCGCCCCGGGGTCAGCAGGTCGCCAATCAGCAAGTCTGCCCTGGTGCCGTGGTAGAATGGGCCTTTGTCGCCCGGATGGCTGCTCAACGATGTTGCCAAAGCACGGTTCTTTTCTGCATTGGCCGTGTCGCCCAGCTCTGCATAACATCGGGCGATGTTGGTGTATAACAAAGGGTAAGCGCCTTTTACAGCATCTGTATCTACTGCCTGTGCCAACTGCAAGGCTTTTTCATACCATGTCAACCTGTCGGCTATATTATCCTGGTGCCGGGCTATATAATATGCTGCAATAAACTTTTCAAAATCGTTCTGTGCCGCGTTCCATGCCTGCATGAATAGTTGTTTTGCCTCTGCGTGGCGGTTGTTGTCCTCCATCTGCATGCCTTGCATACAGAGCCTTACTACAGCATTGTTGGGATTGAATTCCATGTCGATATTTTTTTATTTTTCTATTTTTTGTAGCGGTGAGGATGCCAAAAGTACCTGCCATGCGGCAGGCAAAAAAATCATTACAGGAATATTTTTTCTGCGCAATATCTGCAGTGGGGGCTTCGTTATCCATGCAACGAAACCGCGCTTAGTGCAGGATTATTAAGCTAACTATTGAACTACTAATATGCTTTCCTGCTTCTTCAGCATTTCGTACCTTGAATACCGGTCAGACAAATGAGTTTTATGGACATTAACAGTTTGAATTCAGCATATTTCAAAAAATACGGGAAGCCATTACTTGATATAAGTAAGGATAAGTATAGTATAGAGTGTTGTGAAAACATTCCCATAGACAGATACATTTCATTGTATAAAATGAGGCTGTCTAATTTGGAGGACTCTATCGCTCGACAAGAACCCACTGAAAATCTTGACGATAAAATCTTTGCATTAAATAATTTAAAAGAGATGATTAGTGATTTAGATGATACAAATGCCAAAAATGTAAACCTATATATTGTTGAAATTGGACCTAAATCTGTTCCCGTGATGATGTTTGTTAATAATATTACTGAAGAATTAGTTGCTGGATTGTTTTCCGATAAATTGACTGGACGACCCATATAGCGTCAGTGAAGCTTAGTGTTCCACTGTGTCTAAAAGATTAATTTTCCCCTTTGTTGGTGTTCTTCACCAACGAACTCGCGCAGGATACCCAACATGGATACACTAACCGGGTAGCCGGATGGCATGTATAATAAACAAAGTGTAAATTAGGGCATGGGCGCTTACAGACGTTACGATTTAATTCGGGAATGACAATTGGAATTTTATGTCACACTATCTTTTCGATTAGGCTTTTACCGGCACGAATTTTGATTTTTCTATTTTTTTGTAGCGGTGAGGATGCCAAAAGTACCTGCCATACGGCAGGCAAAAAAATCATTACAGGAATATTTTTTCTGCGCAATATCTGCAGTAAGGGTGTCGTTACTCAAGCAACGAAGCTGGTTAGGGCAGGATTTTGTGCCAACTATGGCACTGCGGAACTGGAAAAAATATGTTATTCTTTGGCCTCTTTATCAGACAATAACATTATATCAATATCAAGCGCAATGTTTAGGTAGGCAGCTATTTTACTATATCTTATGTCAAAATGTAAAGGTGGTGTATAGGATTCTTCACTCATGTAATTATAAATAACAAATGACAGTTCACAATTACTGTCTTTGCATACAGGCCATAATGACTCCTTTTTACTTTCTAAAAGATTCAGTATATAGTTTAGATGTTCCTCGAAAGGCGCAAACTTATTTTCTTTTGAAAATGGAGATTCCATTTTCCAACAATTTTCATCAGCGAACTTATTTGAATGAGGTAGTTTATCACCTTTATTACGACTGATCTTAGGCTCTATTCCAAAAATTGTTGTGATGTCGTTATGACTATAATTTTCAAAATTCCATATGCCGAAGTAAACATAGATTTCATTAAAGTTGTCCAGCTGCATACTTAATTAATATTGTGGTGTGTTTGGTTACGATTCTCCCGATTTGCTACTTGTCACCTCCTTATAACCTCAATCATAACCGGGTACAGGTACCAGCAAAAGAGGGTAATGAGTACCGCGCTTACTATGTTCATAATAAGGCCTGCGGTCAACATATGCTTCAGTTTCAGTCTGCCGCTGGCAAATACGATGGCGTTGGGCGGTGTGCCCATAGGCAGCATACCGGCGCAACTGGCACCGAGTGTCATGGCTACGCCCAGTTGTACAGGGTCAATATTCAGTGCTACCGCCATGCCTGTTATCACGGGTGCGAATACAATCACCTGCGCCACATTGCTCATCACCTCGCTGATGAAGATGGAAACAATAGTAACCACAAACAGCAGCACGATGCCGCCCTGCGCGTAGCGGGCTATCCATTCTCCCAGGCTTTGTATCAATCCTGCTTTCTCCAACTGCGCTGCGAGTGTGATGCCTCCGCCAAACAGTATGAGTATGCCCCATGCCATATTGCGGGTGTCTCTCCATACCAGTATAGGTTTGTTCTCCGCATCGCCCGACGGGGTAATGAACATGAGTACTGCGCCCAATAGTGCAATGATGGAGTCGTCCAGCTTGAATGCAGCCTGCGCCGAGTTGATAATATCTTTGGTAATCCACAACAGTGCGGTGAAGATAAAGATG
>JACFNS010000267.1 GCA_019454705.1 Taibaiella sp.
TTGCACCTGCGCGGGCGATTTCTGCACCACCGCTTCAGTCCGTACGGAGTAGTAGGCGTTTTGTGCCAGGGCTGTCGCCGATAATGCTGTAAGAAGTAATGTGTAGATTTTCTTCATATTCAACCTCGTATTTGATTTTAACAAGATAAGAAAATGTTGATGGAAATGTATGTAACATAGGTAGCTTATTGAGCAAGAAGTGTTTATTTTTATATTGGAGATTACGTTTATAACATTCCCCCTCCACCTTTGTTATAAAAGAAACAGATAGTGTTATGAGTGAGAAGAAAACGATACCCGAGATACCGCATAAGCCGGATATGCCTGATATACCGGGGCAACCGGGACAGCCTGATGTGCCAACGCCGCCGGGTACACCAGAGAAAGAACCGTGGAAACCAATGACACCTGATATTCCGCAGCCTGATAGTCCGCCGGAGGTGCCCAAGGACCCGCCGGAGCCGGATATAAAGAGTAGGTGAGTATCCATCCCCAACCCCTCCAAGGGAAATTCTGTTAATTGAGCGACACTACTAATCCTCAGGGGATTGCCACGTCACTCACTGCGTTCGTTTCCTCGCAATGACGGTTCTAATTTGGCGAAGAATTACTTACTTAACTATTCAGCACTTCCCTGATTTTGTCGGCTACTTTTTCCGTATTGGGGAGCATGGCTGCTTCGAGGCCCATGTTCATGGGGACGGCGGGGAGGTTGAGTGCGCCCATAGTAGCTACGGGTGCATCGAGGCTCTGGAAACAGTTTTGCATAATACGCGCTGCCAGTGCTTCAGCAAATGAGTTGTTGAGTTGTTCCTCTGTCAGCACCAGGCACTTGCCGTGTTTGCGTACGGTAGCAAATACCAGTTCCTCGTCGAGCGGGAAGATGGTGCGGAGGTCTACTATATCTATTTGGTCGTCGAATTGTTTGGCGGCGTTTTTGGCCCAATGCACACCCATACCATAGGTAATAATGCACATACTGGCACCGATGTCTATAGCGGTTTGCGATGCTTGTTGTACCAGCAATCCCTTGCCGAGGGGCACTATGTAATCCTTGTCAGGTTCGATGGTCATAGCGTCCTGCGTGCCGGGCACTTTGCTCCAGTACAGGCCTTTGTGTTCCAGCATCACTACGGGGTTGGGGTCGTAATAGGCGGCTTTCATCAGGCCTTTCATATCTGCCGCATTGCTGGGGTAGGCTATTTTTATGCCCTTGATGGTGGCCAGGGTGCTTTCTACACTGCCGCTGTGGTAGGGGCCGCCGCCACCGTAGGCACCTATGGGCACACGTATGATGTTGGACACCGGGTATTTGCCGCAACTGAGGTAGCAGCTCTTACTGATTTCGGTAACGAGCTGGTTGAGGCCGGGGTATATATAATCGGCAAACTGTACTTCTACTATGGGCTTGAGGCCTACGGCACTCATACCTATGGTGCTGCCTATAATGTATGCTTCCTGTATAGCGGTGTTAAATACTCGGTTGTCTCAGTACTTTTGCGCCAGCGTGGCCGCTTCGCGGAATACACCGCCTATGCGGCCGCCTACGTCCTGCCCGTAAAACAGGGCCTCGGGGTGGTCGCGCATAATTTCTTCTACGGCATGCAGTGCGGCATCTACCATCACTACCTTCTCGCCATTGGCGGGGGTGCGGTTGCCTTTTTCTACCGTTACCGGTGTGGGGGCGAATACATGGTCGGACACGGTAGCGGGGTTGGGCTCGGGTGCGTTTACCGCTTTTTCAAATTCGCCCAGCACAAATGCGCGCTCTTCATCTTCTATAGCCTGCAGTTGGTCTTCGCTGATTCCTTTTTGCAATAGTCTTTTCCTCAGCTTAGGGCCGGGGTCGTCAATGGCGTGTTTGGCCAAGTCGTCCTCGGTACGGTACCATTCTTTGCGCACACCGCTGGTATGGTGGCCCAGCAGGGGAACCTTTGCATGCACCAGTATAGGGCGGCGCTCTTTGCGCACCCAGTCAATGGTGTATTGCATAGTTTTGTAGGAGTCGGCAAAATCGCTGCCGTTGACACGTACGCGTTCCATGCCTTTGAAGCCTGCGGCAAATTCGTAGGCGTCCATAGTACGCGCTTCGTCGCTGCTTACGGATATACCCCATTCGTTGTCCTGAACGAGATATATAATAGGCAACTGGTGCAATACGGCAAACTGGAATGCCTCACTTACCTCACCTTCTGTAACACTACCATCGCCTAATGAGCAGATGACAACGGGCGGAGTGGAGTAGTCAATGAGTTTTTGCTTTTCTATATATTGTATGCCCTGGGCTACGCCTGTAGTAGGTACTGCCTGCATACCCGTGGCGCTGCTCTGGTGTATTATCTTAGGAAAGTTGTCGCGGCGTATATTGGGGTGGTTGTAGTAAGCGCGTCCGCCCGTGAATGGGTCGTCGCCTTTTGCCAGCAGTTGCAGCATCAGTTCGTACGGGCGGTAACCCATGCCCAGCATCATACTCTCATCGCGGTAGTAGGGGCTGACGAAATCGCCCGGCTGCAGCAGGAACCCTGTAGCCAGTTGAATAGCCTCGTGCCCGCGCGATGTGCTGTGTACATATTTACATATCTGCCTGTTGGCCTCGTAGGTTTCGGCCATAGCTTTGGCAGTCATCATCAGCCTGTAAGCTTTCAGCAGTATGTCGTTAGAGAGTGTTTCCGTTTTTTTGTCCATACGAATGCGCAAAAGTAACTTCTAAATCCCGAAAAATGAGGGTATGAATGATAAAAACGGTTTATGCGTAATGAAATAAACTTATGTTATGGGAGTTATTCACAATAAAGGCGCTATTTGTTGATTTTTAGCGTGGTTAATTTCCTTTAGTGCGCAGAACCGTTATTTTTGTTTCTGATAAAAACACCGATATGCAATTTGATTTCAAGAAGCTTTTACCACATATATATATCATCCTGGGCTTTATAGTTATAGCCTACCTGTTCAGCTATCCGCAGTTGGACGGGCTGGTGCTGTACCAGAGTGATTATGTGCAATGGAAGTCGATGGCTAAAGAAGGCATGGACTGGCATGAGAAAACCGGTGAGAATGTAATGTGGAGTAACTCGATGTTCGGGGGGATGCCCACTTTTACCTATTACGTACCAGAAAGTAATAACCTGATATACCCGATTCAGACTACTATTATGAATATCATGGGTAAGCCTGCGGGTTTCCTGGTGCTTGCGATGCTGGGATTTTATATACTGGCCCTGATATTGGGTTTCAACAGGTGGCTGGGCCTGGCCGGTGCGGTGGCATATGCGTTCTCTACATATAATATTACACTTATAGAGGCCGGCCATGAAACCAAAATGTGGGGATTGGCCTACATACCTGTACTGATAGGCGGGCTCATGCTGTTGTATCGCGGCAAGTGGTGGACGGGCATACCGGTATTAGGTATCTCGGTTGCGTTGCTAATGGGTACGGGCCACTATCAAATCATGTATTACACCTTCTTTATCATCCTCGGCCTCGTAATTACCTTTTTTATTACAGCCATGAAAGAAGGAAACCTGAAGACATTTTTTATAGCATCAGGTATTTCATTGTTGTTGGCGGCAATAGGTGTAGGTACCTGTATGCAAGGGTTCCTTTCTACGCTGGAGTATAATAAAACAACCATGCGTGGTGGTGAGAGCGAACTGACCATCAACCATGATGAAGACAAAAAAGGTGGCGGGCTTGATAAGGATTACGCATTTGCCTGGAGCAACTCATGGGGTGAAAGCTTTACAGTACTGGTGCCTATGTTATATGGCGGTTCCAACAGGGAAAAGATAGGAGAAAATTCAGAGTCGTATGAGGTAATGACGGAAATTGGCGTGCCTGAGCAAGGTGCTGCCGGTTTTGTAGAAAGTTTTCCCGGCTATTGGGGGCCACAGCCATTTACCGGCGGGCCATTTTATTTTGGTGCAATAATTGTTTTTCTTTTTGTGCTGGGTATGATGATTATCAAGAGCCCGCATAAATGGTGGATACTGGGCGTGAGTATATTGGCCTTTCTGATGTCAACAGGTAAGCATTTCCCATCACTCAACTATTTCCTGTTTGACACCTTGCCGGGCCTGAATAAGTTCCGCGTACCTAATATGATATTAGTGATACCGCAATTGTTGTTCCCTTTGCTGGCTGTGTGGACGTTACATGACATCACCATCAGTACGCTATCAAAAGAAGAATTGTGGAAGAAAATACGCACAGCAGGCATTGCAACAGGAGGCCTTTGTTTACTACTGGCTTTCGGCAGCAGCATGTTCTTCGACTTCAAGTCGCACAGAGACCCTCAA
>JACFNS010000268.1 GCA_019454705.1 Taibaiella sp.
CATTGACGTTTCATGGTTTTCAGGCGCTACTATATTTACTCCTACTACCAGCGGGCTTTTATCAGCAGATTCAAATGCTACTACCAGGCTCCTGAATACAGTCAGCGGGTTCAGTACACGCACCACATAATTCTGATAGCGCATGCTAAATCGTTCATCATCTATCCCGCCCTCTCTGTGCAACGCTGCGAGATTACGGTTAAAATCGTCTGCATACTTTTTTACATCCTGGGTTTGCAGCCAGGTATATATTTCCTGTAATAGTTTTTGTGCCTTAACCTCATCGCGCGCAGCTTGTGCATCCTGCAGTTGAGCAGTGTATTTGCTCATCTTATCCATGCTGATATTGCAGGGTATGCCCTTGAACATGGTTTCGATATAACTTAAATTTTCTTTTACAGCACGTTTTTTCAACTCCAGCAGCCCTTGTTTCAGGCTGTCGTTGCTTGTTACGCCAAAGTAAGTGAATGTTTCAAAAAACTGTTTGTCTGATGGGTAACTTACCCCGTTGTAGTCCTTCACCGACCATTTTTGCATCAACCGCTCCCTGTACCATGGCAGCGAATCCCCCAAAGCCGAGCATCGTACATAACCACCCCCGACACCTGTTGTATCTTTTACTACTATACAGGTTCGCCTGTTGATGAAATAATCATTAGCGATGACCCTGTTCACATATGTTTCGGTATATATAGAGCCGCTGTAGTGATGGTGCAAATCGCCACCCTTGGGCATTGCCGAAAAGAAGGCCGTCAACGCCGCATGGTTATTCCTGATATTTTCCAGGTATGCTTCAACGCTTTGCGCGCGTGTGGTTATGGCTGCAATGGTAAATAGTATAGAGGCGAGCGTAGCTTTCATTATAGTGTTGTTTGAAGTGATAGCGGTAAAGTTCTGAATAAAATCGATATGTATAGCCTGTTCAATATTACTCTGCCAGCCATTCCAGTATATTGCGCAACAGTTGGAGATTATTTGGCGCGAAGTCAGAGTTCAACCCGATTTTATTATCGCCCACCCGCTGTGCGGTAAACATGGCAGCTTCTCCCGCAACTACCACTTTACCTTTGCCGAACCCCGTATATGCGAGTTGGCTCATACCTTCTGCGGGAATTATTTTCATTTCATTGTTAAATTCCCAGGCTACTTCGGGCAGTAAGACTTTATAAGCTGAATCAAGCGTAATAACAGATATCGCGCTATCTGGAATTGTAAATGCCTGGCCCGTAAAAGTTACAATGCTATCCAGGGGGCGATGTGTATCAGTTAGCTGGCTATGCCTCAGCATTCCATTTGCATAGCAGAAAATATCAAATTTCTTTTTCGGTTTACATAATGCAAATCCATCATGAAAAGTAAACCCGAATCGCTCTGCTAAGCTTGCCGCAGCACCGGCGAAAGGCATATGGTCTGCTACCAGGAACAAACTTCCGCCATTCCATACCCAATTACTAATATGGTTTATTTCCTCCGGTGTGAAGGCGGGTAGTACAGGCTGTTGCCAGCTATCCACATTCTTTTCGTTTAACGCATTCGCAATGACCAGTATGCCTGCGTCTTCCAGTTGTTTTGCATTTATTTCCTCGCGTATATCTTTTACAACGAAGCCTTCTGATGTTGCCACCTTTGCAAATGGCGCAAACCGCTCATCCGCTGTATGAAAATTATTATGCCCGCCATCTACCAGCAGTATTGGCCCTTGGCCCTGCTCAAATAATGGGTGGCTTATTGCCGGAACAAAATCTTTAACCGGTTGTTGCTGTGCGCATCCTGTGGCGGGACCCAATAATACCGCTGATAAGATGAAGAGGGTTCTATATTGTTTCATCTGTTCTAAGTTTTGCAAAGCTGCTTTTATATGTATGGTAGAAAAACATGGGCAGGAATATGAGATTCAGGATAATAGTACCCAGTCCGTACATAACATTAGCACCCGGCATATGAAATGTTTTGAAAATAAACCCTGCTGAAATCAGGAAGAGTGCCGCCACACCCGCAGCACTTCTCAGCCAGAATGTACCGGGTTTATTACGCATGTATTTTATCAAATGCATGGTAGTAGTGATGGCAGTCAGCAGCATCGCTGCAAAACCAGTTACCATCAGTACATTGGCACCGGGCCAGTGCAATGTTTTAAACATAATGCCTGTTGAAATAAGGAATGCAGATATAAAACCGCTGAGAAAGATTAATCTTTTCATAGATACCTGTTTGTTGAAGTTTATAATAAAGAATAGTTCAAATTCAATTTCTTTCGTGCCGTTGGGCGATATGGTTGCCACAGCTTCCTCGTAAGCCTGTTCAAATTCCGCACCTTCTTCCATCCTGTTTTCTATATAGCAGCAATAATGGTCGAACAGATCTTGCTCCAGTTTTTCGTTGACGAGCCCTTCCCTGTGCAACCGCTCATATACTATATCAGTATGTTCCTCACTTAGCTGGTACATAGTTTCCCGGAAATGGTAATATCAAATCTTCAATAGTTTTCAGAAAGCCCCGCAGTTCTTCTATTGATAGCAGCGTTGCCTTTTTACCCGGTTCTGTCAGTTTGTAATACCGGCGCACCCGTTTGCCTATATATACCTCTTCCGATGTCACAAGCCCATCGGCTTCCAGCTTGTGCAGGGCGGGGTAGAGCGAGCCTTCTTTTATCAGTATTTTATCGCCCGACCTTTCTTTTACAAGCTGGGTCAGTTCATAACCGTATAGCCGGGGGTGTTCCGATAGCATCCGCAGGATAATGGTGCTTAATGTACCTTTTAATAACTCAGTATTGGTCATGCTTTTCTTTTCTATGCATCACAAATCTATGTATTAAAATGAAAACTCCAAAAATTCTACATGGATTGTTTGCGTAGTTAAATGGCTACATGTATATTTGTAGCCAAATAGCTACACGATGAAACTGAGAAGAGATGTGTTCCAGGCTATAGCCGACCCTACACGCAGGGCCATACTGGTATTGGTTGCCACCCAATCGATGACCGCGGGGGCGATAGCCGCCAATTTTGACACGGCAAGGCCCACTGTATCCAAACACCTGCAGATACTTACAGAATGCGAATTGCTGAAACAGGAGCAAAACGGCAGGGAAATATACTATCACCTCAATCCGTATAAGATGAAAGAAATAGCGGACTTTATAGAGCCCTTCCGTCAAATGTGGGATGACAGGTTTAATAAACTGGAAACAATAATGAAGGCATACAAACCGAAAAAATAAAATGGAACTAAAAACTAAAATCGCCGCTGAAGAAGGCAAACAGGAACTGACTATTACCAGGGTGTTCGACCTGCCGGTAGAATTATTGTTTCGCGCTTATGCCGAGCCGGAGATAGTGGAGCAATGGATGGGCACCAAAGTGCTGAAACTGGACAATAAAAAACACGGCGGGTACATATTTGAAACCACCGACCCCAAAGGCAACAAACATGTATTCAGTGGGGCAATCCACGAGTTCACACCGCGGAAGAGCATCATCCGAACCTTTGAGATGGAGAACACCCCTTTCGATGCACAACTTGAGTTCCTGGAGTTTGAAGAGCTTACCCATGAAACAAGCCAACTCACTATAAAGATTGTGTATAAGTCTTTAGCTATGCGGGACCAAATGCTGCAACTGCCGTTTGCACAGGGCATCAACATGGCGCACAATACATTGCAGCAGGTAGTAAGCAAACTGAAATAATACGCTATGACTAAAAGAAATAAAATCACCTATTGGATAGCTATTATATGGCTGTCGCTGGGTATGATGTCAACAGGCATAGTCCAGCTAATCAACATGAAAGAGGAAGTGCAGTATATGCTGGACATGGGCTACCCGACATATTTCCTTACTATTATTGGTGCCTGGAAGATGCTGGGTGTTATTGTTATCCTCATTCCCCGCTTTCCATTGCTGAAAGAGTGGGCATATGCAGGCTTTTTCTTCATTGCCTCCGGTGCAGTACTTTCACATGTTGCTGCAGGCAGCCAGCCCGGTGAGCTGTTCGGCCCGGTATTACTTTTAGTACTCACAGTCATATCCTGGTATTTCAGGCCTGCGGATAGAAAGATTAATTTAGCAACTAAATAAGGTACACAATGGCAAGCAAGAAAACATTATCACCCGCACAGGCAAAAGAACTGCTTCAGATTTTAAAAGCCCGTTTTGAGAAAAATAAACCCCGCCACAAAGGCATAGAATGGGATAAAGTACAGGCGAGGCTGGAGGCTCATCCTGCCAAACTCTGGTCGCTGAACGAAATGGAAATAACTGGTGGCGAGCCTGACGTAGTAAGCTATGATAAAAAGA
>JACFNS010000269.1 GCA_019454705.1 Taibaiella sp.
TGAACCTGCAGGGGGCGTATTATATGCGCACCGTGCAATTTGAAAATAAACAACGTGTGGCAGGTAAACTTGCCGAACTGGCAGGTTGTGCCCCTGACGAATTAATTATTACCCGCAATACCACCGAATCGCTGGATATGGTTATAGGTGGATTGAACTGGCAGCAGGGGGATGAAGCCGTGATGGCCGAACAGGATTATGGCGCTATGTTGGATATGTTTCAGCAGGTAGGCAGACGCCACGGGGTGAAGAACAAGATTGTATCAGTACCAGTAAACCCGCAGTCTGACGATGAGATAGTAGCACTGTATGAAAAAGCCATCACGAAGAAGACAAAGTTGCTGATGATATGCCATATGATAAACATCACGGGGCAGATACTGCCCGTGCGCAAAATATGCGATATGGCCCATAGCAAAGGTGTGCCCGTACTGGTAGATGGTGCGCATGCGTTTGCTCATATCGATTTTAAGATTTCAGAGCTGAATTGTGACTATTATGGTTGTAGCCTGCACAAATGGCTGGCAGCCCCGCTGGGGGCCGGTATGCTGTATGTGAAGAAGGGGAACGTCGATAGGGTATGGCCCTTGCTGGCTGAGCATGGCAAAAAGGATGATGATATACTGAAGCTGAACCATACAGGCACTCATCCCGTTGCCACCGACCTGGCTATAGAAGATGCCATAGACTATTACAGGGCGTTGGGGGCTGGGCGAAAAGAATCCCGCTTGCGCTACCTGCAGCGCTACTGGACGGATAAAGCGCGCAATATGCCAGGTGTGCAATTATATACTCCCGCAGCATCCGAGCGTAGCTGTGCAATAGCCAATGTTGGTATTAATGGTATGAAGCCATCGGATATGGCTAGACGGTTGCTGAAAGATTATAAGATATATACAGTGGCCATAGATAATGCAGGAGTGCACGGCTGCCGTATTACACCTAATGTGTTTAACACTACCAAAGAACTGGATAAGTTTGTGACAGCTATATCGGAGATGTCTGCCGGTTAGGCTTTTGTTCCTGCATACAACTCATATTCCAACAGGCGGCAGTCTATCTTGCTGTTGTAAAACTCAATGCGCCGGCTGGCTTTCAGGCCTATCTTTTTCGCCAGTTCCATATTGCCGGTAAAGATGTAGCCATGATAGCCTTTGCATTGTTGTTTCATAAAATCTCCAATGCGTTTATACGTTGCTTCCAGTTCGTTTAGTTCGCCCAGGCGTTCGCCATATTCCGGGTTGATGTACACTACGCCATTTTTATCCTGCGGTACATGTGTGTCTGCAAAGTCCACTTTATTGAATTCTATAAGGTCGGCTACGCCTGCGGCCTTGGCATTTTTGGTAGCATTTACAATGGCCTGTGCATCATAATCGGTAGCGATAATTCGTAGGCCGGGTACGTTGTCTTTTATCCGGTTTTCCAGCCTGCCACGTTCGTCCTGGTAAACAGTTTCATCGAACCCCAGCAGGTGCATAAAAGCGTAGTTGTTCCTGAATAGTCCGGGGCATGTATCGGTGGCTATCAGGGCAGCTTCAATAGCCAATGTACCCGAGCCGCACATCGGATTGATGAATGGCGATTTCCTGTCCCATTTGCCGGCCAGAATAGTTGCTGCAGCCAGCGCCTCCAGCATGGGTGCTCGACCGGGTATCTTCCTGTAGCCGTGCCTTGCCAGCGAATCGCCTGAAGTGTCAATGAACAACTCGGCTGCATCTCCTTTCCAGAAAAGGTGAATTACAGCTCCGGATAGCTCTGCGCCGGTTGAGGGCCTTGCGCCCGTTTTTTCCTGCATACGGTCAACGATCGCGTCTTTTACTCGCAGGTTAGCAAACATATTGTTGTTGATAGTGTCGTTGAATACATTGCTTGTAACCGAGAAATACCCGTCGGGTGCCAATAATTGCTCCCAGGGGTAGCTATACACTTCCTTGTATACTGCATCAGCATCCCGCGCTTCAAATTGCTTAATATTGTACAATACCTGGCTGGCGCAACGCAGGCCCAGGTTCAGCCTGATGCACTCGTTCATAGTGGCATTAATACGTACACCAGTAATAAATGTTTCCTCTATCGGAAAGCCCAGTTCTTTAACTTCCTGTTCCAAATAAGGGGCAAGCCGTTTATTACAGGTAATAATAACAGCGCCTTTTTTTTCGTACAAAGACATATTAATTGCGAAGATATTCAGTTTGAACGAGTTACTTATGTTTGAGGTGTTCTGTTTTGTATTTCATCACAAAGTTTGCTTTGCTATCTTTATTGCAAATCATAGGTATGAAATTTAGTTTATTGGCTGTTGTGATGCTGTTACCATTGTCTTTGCTGGCGGATGACAAGAAGAAAAAATGGGATGTAGAAAACCCCGGCGGTCCTCAAAAAGAAGTGTCTTTTACGGTAAATGAAGGTACATGGATGAACCTGGATGTGTCTCCGGACGGCAAAGAGATAGTATTTGACCTGCTGGGTGATATATATATAATGCCCATTACAGGAGGTAAAGCTAAAGTACTACGTGAGGGCAAGGCTATGGAAGTACAGCCGCGCTTCAGCCCCGATGGTAAAAAGATATGCTTTACCTCTGATGCGGGTGGGGGAGATAATGTATGGATAATGGATAAGAATGGCAGTAATGCCAAACAGGTAACAAAAGAAAACTTCCGCCTGCTGAACAACGGTGTATGGACACCTGACGGCATGTATATCATTGCGCGCAAGCATTTCACTTCAACCCGCTCGCTGGGTGCTGGCGAAATGTGGATGTACCATATCAACGGGGGCAACGGACTGCAACTGACAGTAAAAAAGAATGACCAGCAGGATGTAAACGAGCCCTGCGTATCACCTGATGGGCGTTATGTGTACTTCAGCGAGGATATGTACCCTGGCGGGCACTTTGAATACAACAAAGACCCGAACAACCAGATATTCGTCATCAAAAGGTTTGACCGGAAGAAAGGTGAGGTGGAGAACGTAACTGGCGGCCCCGGCGGTGCAGTACGCCCACAGGTGTCGCCCGATGGCAAACTGTTGGCATTTGTGAAAAGGGTGAGGACGAAAACGGTCCTCTTTCTACGGAATATAGAAACTGCAGAAGAATGGCCGCTGTACGATAAACTGTCTAAAGACCAGCAGGAGGCATGGACTACATTCGGAATCTACCCGGGCTTTGCCTGGATGCCTGATGGACAGCATATTGTTATCTGGTCGGGCGGTAAAATCATGAAAGTAGATGCCAATGGCGTAAACAAAGCTGTGGAGATACCGTTTACCTGTGATGTACGACAGAAGATATCTGAAGTAGTACGCGTCAAGCAGGATATAGACAAAGATGAATTTAAAGTGCGTGTGATACGCCAGGCCGTAACTTCGCCTGATGGCAAGTATTTAGTCTTCAGTGCGCTGGGGCATTTATATAAAAAACAATTGCCTAACGGCCAGCCTGAACGTATAACCAATGCTGATGAGCTGGAGTACGACCCCGCATTTTCACCCGACGGCAAAACATTAGTATATGTAACATGGACTGACAGCCTGCGTGGCAGTATCTGCAAAGTGAAGCTGGCGGGTGGTAAACCTGAAAAGATTACTGACAGGAAAGGTATTTTCCGCACACCCTCGTTTTCTCATGATGGCAAGTGGATAGTATATGAGCGTGAAGGAGGAAGCAATACCCTGGGCCCAGCATATACTGCAAAACCGGGTATATATTATGTTTCAGCTGATGGGGGCAAAGAATACTTTGTGACTAAACACGGCGAAGGCCCCCGTTTCTCCAAAGACGATAACCGTATTTACTATCAAACAGGTGGCGGGTTAGAAAAGAAATACAACTGGTGTAAAACAGATGGAGAAGATGAGCGGACAATTTTCAAAACTACTTATGCTACACAATTCACGGTATCGCCCGATGAGCAATGGATAGCCTATACAGACCTGCACCAGGTGTATATAGCGGCATTTCCGCATACGGGTAAGACGATTACTATTGGTAGTGATTCGTCTAATTTTCCTGTACGTAAGGTATCGCGCCATGCGGGCTACAACCTGCACTGGGGTGGGGATGGGAAAATGTTGCACTATACCCTTGGCGACCAATATTATACCATACACCTTAACGACCTGTTTCAGTTTGTAGGTGGTAAGCCGGATAGTACATTTATTATTCCTGAAAAAGGAATAGCTGTAGGATTGAAAGCGAAAACAGATAAACCACAAGGTGTAGTCGCCTTTACCAACGCACGTATCATTACCATGAACAGCGATAATGTAATTGAGAACGGTACTA
>JACFNS010000270.1 GCA_019454705.1 Taibaiella sp.
CAACCGTGAAAATCTTTAGAAAGATATTGAAGACTACCGCAATTGCTCTGGGCATATTCCTGCTGGTATGCCTGGTTTTGGGGGTTTATATCTACAATGTATCTGAATTTGAACCGCCCGTTGTTGCTGATAGTATATCTGCAAAAGCCATAACTAATCATGTAGATAATAGTCTGTACGCAGTTGAGAATGATTGGATTAGGAAAAACAAGTATGGCCTTTACGAAATGTACGTTTCCGGCAGCCCGTACGAGCTGGGGGTAAAGAACGGCAGGCTCGCCCGCCGCCAGATTATCGACCAGGAAATAGCCTTTACCGACCAGATAAAGCAGATGATACCCAGCGAAGGCTGGAGGAATTTCCTGAAATACATCATCGGTTTCATGAACCGTGACCTGCCCGACCATGTAACGGAGGAATATAAACAGGAGATATATGGTATCTCGCAGTCTGCCTCCGATAGCTTCAACTGGATAGGGGACAACTATACCCGCCTGATGAACTACCATGCCGCCCACGACATAGGTCATGCCCTGCAAAACCTGATGCTGGTAGGCTGCACCTCCTTCGGTGCGTGGGGAGATAAAACGGCTGATGGCTCTATGCTCATTGGCCGAAATTTCGACTTTTGGGTGGGCGACAAGTTTGCCGAGAATAAGATTATCGCTTTCTACAATCCGGATAAAGGGCATAAGTTCGCCTTCATTACCTGGGGTGGCTTTACAGGCGTAGTATCAGGCATGAACGAAAAAGGCCTCACTGTGACCATCAATGCCGCCCGGTCAGACATTCCCGGTGGTGCGGCTACACCCGTATCACTGGTAGCACGTGAGGTGCTGCAATATGCCGCTAATATTGATGAGGCGGTTGCCATAGCTAAGAAACGGGAGATGTTCGTATCAGAAAGCTTTTTGGTGGGCAGTGCAGTTGATGGCAAAGCGGTTGTAATAGAGAAGACACCCAAAGAGCTGGGTATTTACGACCCCGCACAGGACAACATCCAATGCACCAACCACTACCAGGCCAAGGCATTTGACCAACAGGAACTGAACATAGAGCAAAAGGAAAGGAGTGCTTCGGTATATCGCTACAAGCGTTTGCAGGAATTGATGGCAGGCAACTACCCGCTGACACCGCAGAAGATGGCAGACATCCTTCGCGATAGAAAAGGCTTGGGTAATGCCGACATAGGTAATGGCAACGAGAAAGCAGTTAATCAGCTCATAGCCCACCATTCAGTCATCTTCCAGCCCGATAGCCTGCGTATGTGGGTAAGTACCAACAATTGGCAACTGGGCGAGTATATTTGCTACGACCTCCGCAAGGTTTTTGCATTACAGGGTTTGAAGAAAGATACTACAATTATAGAAACGTCCCTTACCATACCTGCTGACAGCTTTATCTATACCAGGCAGTTTAAAGACTTCCTTACGTTCCGTGCTAATAAGATGGCGCTACTGCAAGGTAAGGCTATTGACACCGCCGCTACAGTGCGCAGCAACCCCAACTATTACGACGCTTACCGCATAGCGGGCGATTATTGTGTACAACAGGGTTGGTACAAAGCAGCTTTAGCCTATTACCAAACTGCCCTCACAAAAGAGATAGCTACGGTGGATGAGAAAGAAGCTATAGAAGAGAAAATAGCCTTGTGCAAAAAGAATATAAAGCCATAGTTTAGCAGCCCGTTACATGATACATACGCCCGTTTACGAAGACAGGTTCAGGCAATTAAAAGCCTGTGTGCTGATACCTACATACAACAATGCAGGTACGCTGGCGGCTGTGCTAAACGATGTGCTTACCTATACGAGCCGGGTTATTGTTGTCAACGACGGGTCTACTGATAACACCGTAGAAATACTCAAAGGTTTTCCTCAGGTACATGTAGTAACCCATTCGCCCAACAAAGGCAAGGGTATGGCGCTGCGCAATGGTTTTAAAGAAGCGGTAAAGCTGGGTTACGACCATGCTATCACCCTCGACAGCGATGGCCAGCATTATGCCAAAGACCTGGTGGAATTCCTCACCTGGCTGGAAGCTGAACCCAATACATTGCTCATAGGTGCCCGCAACCTCGACCAGGAGAATGTACCCGGCAAAAGCAGCTTTGGAAACCGCTTTTCCAATTTCTGGTTTTGGGTCAATACAGGCATCCGCCTGCAGGATACACAATCAGGCTACCGCTCATATCCTGTCAGCAAACTGGCAGGTAAAAGGTATTTTACCACTAAGTATGAGTTTGAAATTGAAGTCATAGTGCGTGCGTCGTGGAGTGGGGTAGCCGTGCGTGGTGTACCTGTATCGGTTTACTATCCCAAACCCGAAGAAAGGGTTTCTCATTTCAGGCCGTTAAAAGACTTCACCCGCATTAGTGTACTCAATACTATCCTGGTACTGATATCAGTATTATGGGTCAAGCCCCGCGACTTTGTCCGCAACCTCTTCAGCCATGAGGGGCGGAAAATGCTCTACCGCGCTGTATTTGCCACGCCCGGCGAGACTAACCATACCAAGGCATTATCACTTGGCTTTGGTGTGTTTATGGGCATTGTCCCTATATGGGGGTTTCAACTCGCGGTGGGCATACCACTGGCTATCCTGTTCAGGATGAACAAAGCACTGTTCATCCTTGCTGCCAATATCAGCATCCCGCCTATCATGTTCATCATCATGGCACTGAGTGTAGCAACAGGCAAACTGGTACTCGGCATGGACGCCCTGTTGCCCGATTTCCGCAATATCTCGCTGGAAATGGTAAAGCAAGAGGGAGCAGCCTTCTTCCTCGGCGGTACTATATTAGCTGTAGTTGCCGGTGCTGCCGTTTACCTGTTGTCCTTATTATTCCTGTCCCTTACTCGAAGAAAGGCCTCGAAATAGAATCGTATTTATTGGCTATACACCTAAGGTGCGCGCCTGTCCAAACCCGGCTTGTCAGGCTTATCTTTTCGATGTTGTAGTTGTCGAAACAGCTGTCTTTCATCATACTGTCCAGCTCTTTATAAGTCATGTAGTTGGTTTCCCATCGCTTGTCCAGTATGTGTTTGATTTTCTCAGGCAGTAATGGGTAAGCAGTTTCTGCCAGCTTACGTTTAAAGTTCTTTCTTTCGTCTATATCTACTACGGTAAACATCAGCATCCCTTCATCGGTCAGCAGGTTATATAGCTTGTCACACATTTCTGCCGTAAATGGCGCATGTTCGCCCAGCACACCTATTGAGTATATGAAGTCAAACTGCTCACCACCAAAGTCGTGTTCAAAGGCGCTGCCTTCTACCAGGTTGATTATGGGTATATTTACCTCCTCTTCTTTCAACGGATGTACAGCCAGTTTCAGCATAGGTGCGGCAATGTCTATTCCGGTCAGTTCTACCGTATTTTGCAGTGCGTGGAAGTACCTGCCCGTGCCACAACCCAGGTCCAGCACCTTGATGGGGCGGTTAAAAGATAGTGTCAGTTCTTTCAGCAGGGGAACGAATTGTGTATAGTAAGGTGTATTGACGAATTCGTTGTCGTAGTCGCGGTAGTTACGAGAGTATGACTCATCGTACAGGTGCACGGTCTTAACGTCGCACACCTCGTGATTGGTGTTCAGCATATGTTTTTTGTTTTTTGTTCGTAGTAAAAATACTCTTCATGTACGCCCTAAAACAAAAAAGCCGTGGCGTTTAACCACGGCTTAACACAAAACAATTTTATTACTATCCCAAATAGCCTTTCAGCGAGTTGCTGTAACGGGCTTTTTGCAGGCGCTTGATAGCGCGCTCTTTTATCTGGCGGATACGCTCTTTTGTCAGGTCGTATTTCTGGCCTATCTCTTCTATAGTCGGGCCATTATCACCTTCCAGTCCAAAATAAGCTGCCAGTATTTCAGCTTCACGTACACTCAGCGATTTCAGAATACGTTTGATTTCGTTGCGTAATGAATCTTTCATTACATCGTCATCAGTATCGCTGCTGCCTTCCAGCAGGTCGCCCATGGCCACATCTTCAGCTTCGTGTACAGGTGCATCCAGCGATGTA
This sequence comes from Taibaiella sp., assembly GCA_019454705.1. Classification (GTDB taxonomy): domain Bacteria; phylum Bacteroidota; class Bacteroidia; order Chitinophagales; family Chitinophagaceae; genus UBA5543. The sequence continues at coordinate 4,024 of JACFNS010000270.1, forward strand.
TGGCGGGTATTGGTAGTGAATATGTTCGTTACCTCTGTTTCGCTCATTTCCAGTATGCTGGCCAGTTCTTCAGTAGATGGTTCGCGCTCGTTAGCCTGCTCAAATGCTATATAAGCCTTATTGGCCTTGTTGTAAGTGCCAATTTTATTCTGTGGCAGGCGTACCAGGCGACCCTGCTCGGCCAGTGCCTGCAGTATAGACTGGCGAATCCACCATACTGCGTAAGAGATAAATT
>JACFNS010000271.1 GCA_019454705.1 Taibaiella sp.
TCATTGCCGGAGCAATACAAGATAAACGGTAGTATGAAAAAGCGCATCGTACAGGACGCTTTCCGCAGCATGTTGCCCGACGAGATTTACAACCGTCCCAAGCATGGATTTGAGATTCCGTTGCTGGATTGGTTCCGCAAAGAACTATGGGGGTTGATTAATGACGATTTACTGGAGAAATCGTTTGTACAGGAGCAAGGTTTATTCAACGTAGATGCTATTGAGCAACTGAAGAAAAAGCTGCACAGCAACAGCCCCGAAGACAGCCATGCTACCATTTGGGCGCTGATTGTATTCCAGTATTGGTGGAAGAAGTATTTCGTCAATTAACGGCCTGTTACCGGTTGGTCGGGCAATCAAATTATTGTATCATTGCACAACTAAAAACTTACATGCCGAGGGTATTACGCATACATAACAGGTTAATTATAGGAGGCCCCGCCATCAACGTCACCTACCTGACCAAATACATGGCACCTGAATTTGAAACCATGCTGGTAATAGGCGATAAAGACAGCCACGAGCAGGATGCCGACCACCTGATAACCAACCTGGGCCTGAACCCGGTAGTAGTGCCCGAAATGAAAAGGGACATCAGCCCGATAAATGATGGGCTTGCCTATCAGAAAATCAAGAAGTTGATAGAAAAATTCCGCCCTGACATCGTACATACACATGCTGCCAAATCGGGCGTTATAGGACGCCTGGCTGCGGATGCCTGCAAAGTGCCGGTGATACTGCACACTTTTCACGGGCATGTATTCCATAGTTATTTCAGCAAGTTCAAGACCAATACTTTTATACAGATAGAGCGTTACCTGGCAAGGCGTTCGACAGGCATTATCGCCATCAGCGAAACGCAAAAGCATGAGCTGGCCAATGTGTACCATATCTGCGATGAGAAGAAGATAAAAATCATTCCACTCGGGTTAGACCTTGACAAATTCCAGGTGCAGCAGGATTTAAAACGTGCTGAATTCAGGAAACAATTTGACCTGAAACCTGATGATATTGTCATTGGAATTATTGGGCGTGTGGTACCGGTGAAAAATCACAGCCTGTTTGTGGCAGCTGCAAAAAAAGTGCTGGACCAAACATCATTACCCGTAAAATTTGCAATAATAGGAGATGGCGATATGCGTCCGCAGATGGAAGCAGAGTTTGCAGCTGCAGGCATTGACTACACCTACTATCCTGTTGACCCCCGTGAGGCTACGGCACTATGTACATCGTGGCAGACAGAAATGGATTATGTCCTTTCCGGGCTGGATATAGTCGCGCTCACTTCTCATAACGAGGGCACGCCGGTATCACTTATTGAAGCACAGGCAGCGGCACGCCCTGTTGTTTCTACCAATGTAGGGGGGGTAAAAGATGTGGTAACGGACAACCAGACAGGATATATCACAGAACCCGGTGATGCAGATATGTTTGCCGAGGCCCTGTTGAAACTCATCAATAATCCTGATAAAAGAAACTACTTCGGGCAACTGGGAAGAACATTTGCCCAGACACACTACTCTTACCAACGCCTGGTAAAAAATATGTCAACCTACTACTACGACCAGCTGGCATCGGCAGGTGTTGACTACCGCAAGCACCCTATCCGACCAGTGTCTTCCAATCTTGAAGAAGATTAATTCATTGCCTTAAAGAATTCTACCGTCTGTACCAGCCCATCCATAAAACGTTTGGTGGGCTCATAGCCCAGCAGGTTCCTGGCGAGTGATATATCAGCCAGCGAATTGCGCACATCACCTGCCCTTGGCTCACGGTATGTAGCTTCGTGATCAGCTTTCAGTATATCGCGTATCTCGTTGTATAGAAAGTTAACCGAGAAGTTCTCCCCTACTGCTATATTATAAACTTTGCCGAATGCCTCTTCATTCTTAGTCAGCATCCCTTTTATATTGGCCTGTACTGCATTATCAACAAAGGTAAAGTCGCGTGTCTGCTCACCATCGCCGTTGATATACACTGGCGCTTTCTTCATGATGCCGCTTACGAACAGCGGTATTACCGCAGCGTAAGGGCCATCAGGGTCCTGCCGGGGGCCAAATACATTGAAATACCTGTACCCTACCAGTTTCATACCATATAGTTGGGCAAACACACCCGCATATAATTCATTGGCCTTTTTTGTAACAGCATAGGGAGACAATGGGTTGCCTACCTTTTCTTCCCGCTTAGGCAGGTTGGGTTCATCGCCATATACAGATGATGATGATGCATACACAAATGTCTTCACCCCGGCGTCTTTAGCAGCCGTCAGCATATTCACAAATCCACCCACATTTACATCATTGCTTGTAATAGGGTCTTTAATAGAGCGCGGAACAGAACCCAGTGCCGCCTGGTGGCTTACATAATCTATTCCTTCGCAGGCTTTGCGGCATACTTCGGGGTCTCGGATATCACCTTCTATAAACTCAAAATTGCTGTAGCCAGTAAACAGCTCTATGTTTTTCTGAAAACCGGTGGCCAGGTTATCCAGTACACGTACCTTACCTGCCCCATTTTTCAACAGGTATTCAGTAATATGTGAGCCGATAAAACCCGCCCCCCCTGTAACCAGGAATGATGATTTGCTTATATCCTCCGTGTGAAATAGTGACATCTCTATATATTTTATTTGGTGAATGACCAGCCTGTTTGACAGGCGGGGCAAACATATAGTAAAATACAACAAACAGGTAATTACCCTGCTCCCGTTAACGAATTAATCACAGGCATAAAAAAACCGCTCAGTTGCTGAACGGTAATTTCTTTAACGGCTTTATGACTTAAGCTTTTTTCTCAGCTTTTTTGTCTGCCTTTTTGGGGCGTGCGGGGCGGCTTACACCAAATGACCCCATGAATGTCTTGCCCTTTTTCGTGCGCTTGTCGCCTCTACCCATGATCTTATTTTTTAAATTAGGCTGCTAAAATACAAAAAAGGCAGGAAACAATGCCTCCTGCCTTTTCCTGTTAAGAAAAACGGCTGATTATTTCTTACCGCTGATCTTAGTAGAAAATTCTTTACCGGCCTTAAACTTAGGCACTTTACGTGCTTTGATTTTGATAACCTCACCAGTTTGGGGGTTACGGCCATTACGTGCAGAACGCTCAGATACAGAGAATGTACCGAAACCTACCAGCGTAACGCGGTCTCCTTTCTTCAGCGCTGCAGTAACAGCACCTGTGAAAGAATCTAATGCATCATTAGCTTGTGTTTTAGTAATGCCTGCATCTTTGGCAACTTTGTCAATCAATTCAGCTTTGTTCATAGACTCAATGTGTTTGGTTGTAAATAAAACTTGTTTCGTGTTGGAGCAAATATACTCAGGTTTGAGTCAGTTCCAAATATCCTGAAAGATTTTTTTATCCGTGAAAACCCTTGCCAGTAAGGGCTTTCCACAGTTTATTCACAAAATCGGGGAAAAAACGGGCTGAGAACCCTTCTGAAAGCCTTATTTATCAACATTTTCAACATATTGGCAGGAAATTTGCTATATGGGAACTCCCGTACAGCAAGCATTTCAGCGCATTGTCAGTACGGTGTCACACCTGCTGCATTACGGTACGAAAGGCGATGAATTTATCCCCGAAACGTTTCAAACCCTTTTCACGCATTTCAGCAGCATGGCCGGATATGTAATTATTATAGTCCTCCATCGTACTGCAAAAATATTGGGCGGCATAAGTCACCCCCTCGCTATCATCTACATCCAGCAGCCTGAACAGCTTTGCATCTGCAAAGAGGCCTGTATTCATCAATTCAGGGATATGCTCATCCTTCATCCATTGCAGCCATTCCTGCTCCGCTTCGTGGTTGATTTTTATCGTCACGTTGTATAGTATCATAGCCTTGTATTGTTTACCATTTTTTTTCTATAGAGTCCAGCATAGCGAGGTAATTGGCATACCGCTCTGTTGACACCCTGCCTTGCATTACTGCTTCCTTTACGGCGCAGCCCGGTTCGTTGATGTGGAGGCAGTTGTTAAACTTGCAACCACTCATCTGCGCTCGCATTTCAGGGAAATACTGCGCCAGTTCTTCTTTCTCAAAGTCAATCAATCCAAATTCTTTTACGCCGGGGGTATCAATAATCCGCCCACCACCCGGGATGTCAAACATTTCAGCGAATGTTGTAGTATGCTGCCCCTTGCCGCTCCAGTCTGATATTTCTTTAGTCTTTAGTTCCTTACCCGGAATAAGCTGGTTAATCAAAGTACTT
>JACFNS010000272.1 GCA_019454705.1 Taibaiella sp.
GAAGACGGGAATGGCTACAAACGCCTGGGTATTGAGAAAAACAAACTCTACTACAAACCTGTGTACACCTTCAACACCATAATAGAAGGGCACAACCGACTGCGCGAACTGATACAGGAATACAACCTCTGCGCGCGATTGTGCAACCTGGCCAAAACCGATGATTGTGCAGACAGCATATACGCCGAGCATTGCCACGGTGCATGTACCGGGGCTGAAGAAGTAGGTATGTACAATAATAAGGTGGACAAGGCGGTGCAAACCCTGCAACAGCAACTACCCACATTCGCATTGGTGGACAGGGGTATTAACGATGAGGAACAAAGCTGCATACTCGTAAAACAAGGCAGTTTCTTCGGTATGGGTTACATTGCGCATGATACCAACATGGACGACCTTCAGCGCCTGGAAAATACCTTACAACCCTACCAGGATAATGACTACATCCGCAACCTGGTTTTCAAACACGCGGCAGAATTTCCTGAAAAGTGTTTTACTTTTTGATTGCATCAAAAAGTAAAATTCCAGCGTATAAACTTCAAATTCCAAAGAGTTAATACTATTACTACATTATCGCATTGCCGCATTAACGTATTATCGCATTAAAACTATTGCGCCAGCCAATACTTTCTCAGCAGCCACTCTGCTATGGCAAACAAAAGAATAAGGAAGAAAAACCATTTACGGTCGATAAGCGGTACGGTTTCGATATTCGTCTCTATTATGGGTTTGATGTTTTCGTTGGCGGTGATGCTGTCATACACATTGGCCATAGCCGATGTGGGGAAGAATGCACCGTTATTATTTTCTGCCAGGCTGTACAGCAGGTTGTAATCAGCGCCTGTTTCCATCAGTTCCAGCGGAATAGTTTCTACCACAAAACTACCTGTAGCAGTTAATGTTTTGCCATTGTATTGTGTAGTGGCGGCATAACTATATGTACCACCCGCACGTATGCCTATGTTCAATTGGTAGGCATTGCCCGAGCGTTCGAATGAATAAGGAGTTTCATTACCACTGCTATCTTTTACAGTCAGTTTCACTTCGGGTGTATTCACCGCTTCGTTATTCGCATTGCGCAGGTAAGCGTTCAGGCTGATGGCCTCCTGGTCGCTCCACACATACTTGGGCATGGTCACGCGGAAAGGTTTGTCATCGGCAGCAGTCGACAAAAACGAAATCGTTTGCCTGATGCATTCGTCTATTACATTGCTGTTACCAAAGTTTTTGTACTCGTACATGCGCCAGCGCCACAGTCCTTCGCCGGTAACAATAGCCGATGGTTTTTTGCCCTGCTGCAATGCCCATATCGGCAGGTTGTTATCACCCCTGTCTGTAAACAATGCCTGTGCGCCGGGCATCAGTTGTATTTTGCCTGCCGGCACATTCAGCGGCGGCATGCGGTCCATTACCTCGCGTATATTCTGCGGCAGGGTAAAACTGTTGAAGGCCGGATTGTATGCCGGGTAGAGGTTCCTGCCCTGCATGGCACTGATGTTGGCAGCAACAGGTTTCTTCATGCCCGCCAATGCATTATTGTCTACTTTATTGCCCAGTATATACCAGGTGGGTTTGTCCGACCGTATAATGGTTGGATTGCTGCGGTAACCCTGCCCCGGCAACTGGTGCAATACCAGTATATCATAATCGTCCAGCAGCGATGGGAAATCGTTGTTGGTACGTATGGTTATTTTATAATTATCTAATCCCGCCAGCGCCTCGCGTATGGCTTTGATGTCGGGGTCGGGAGCTGCGGCAGCTATGAGTATATGTTTCTGTTCGTCCACCACTTCTACAAATACATCGCGGCGGTTGTTGGCGGTATTGGTTTCGCCATCGGCAGCAGGGGCAGTGATGACGTAATGGTGGATACCCGCAGTATTAGCACGCATAGTAAATGAAACAGAGCGGTCATATTTATCACCGCCGATATTCACTAATGAAGTAGCAACCGTATTTCCGTTTTCAGTTATGCTGATGGCATTGTTATAACCCCTGCACTTATCTGCCACTATATCGGCGCGTATTTCAAAACTGTTGTTGAGCGAAACGGTCTTGTTGGCATACACCTGCGCTATGCGGAGGTCTTTTTGCAGGTTGGTATCGCCAATGCCTACGGTGTATAGCGCCCCTTTCAGCGATAGTGATTGATATACAGGATTTGCGCCACGATTGTACCTGCCATCGGTTGCCAGTATCACAGCGCCCAGGTTTTGCGTGCCGTAATATTCCTGCGCGCGGTTGAGGGCTGACGATAAATCGGTAGCATCGCCCTTGTAGTCAAACAAACTATCCTGCGCGGTACTACCGTCCAGGTTCCAGGTGACTACATCGTATTTACCCGATAATTTATTGATGAGTTCTTTTGCATTGTTCTCATAGTCGGTGCTGTCTTTTCCCAGCGCATCTTGTATCGAGCGGGAATTGTCTTGCACAAAGAGGACAACGGGCTTGCGTGTTTCATGTTTTGTAATGGTAAATACCGGCGCCAGCAACAGCAATATGGTCAGCAACACCACCACGCCCCTGAGGCTTGCAGTAAGCCAGGGATATGGCACGGCACGCTTCACATCGGCACGGTACGAAATGTATCCTGCTACCGCAGCCACCAATATTGCCAGTAATAACCAGAGCCAGAGCATAAGTATGCAAACTAAGGAAAAAATATAACGAGTTGATATGTATGTGATTAAGTGCCATAAATACTTACCAATATTTTAACTGTTTTAACCCCGCGGTAAAAATTAAACTAACTTGCGGTGGCAAATGTTTCCTGCATATGAGGATGTATGAAGTGAACACCGCACAGGACAGGCGCGATTTCCTGCAACTGGCGGCGGATATATATAAGAACGACCCCAATTGGATTCGCCCGTTGGATAAGGATATAGAAGAGGTATTCGACCCCGGCAAAAACAAATTCTTCAAAAAAGGGGAATGTACCCGCTGGCTGCTGAAAGATGATTCGGGCCTGGTCATCGGGCGTATAGCAGCATTTGTCAATAAATCCTATAAGCAGGAGCAACCCACAGGCGGTATCGGTTTTTTTGAGTGTATCAACAACCGGGATGCTGCCAATTTCATGTTTGATTATTGCAAGCTGTGGCTGCAGGACCGTGGAATGGAGGCTATGGACGGCCCCATCAACTTTGGTGAGCGGGACACATGGTGGGGATTGCAGGTAGAGGGCTTTCAGCCGCCACTTTATCGCATGAACTATAACCCGCCCTATTACAGGCAATTGTTTGAAGCTTATGGTTTCCAACTTTATTTTGAGCAGTTATGTTTTTCCATGCCTGTAAAAAGCAGGCTGCAGGAAAAATTTTACCATGTACACGACGAGCTGAGCAAAGACCCCAACTACAAAGCGATACAATACGATAAAAAGCGGCCTGAAAAATTCGCTAAAGACTTTACCTATATCTACAACCTGGCATGGGCGGCGCACCCCGGCGATAAACAAATGGAAGAACGCACCATGGTGAAAATGCTGAAAAGTATTGAGCAGGTAATAGACGAGCGCATCATTTGGTTTACCTACTACAAAGACGAGCCTATCGCTTTCTGGCTCAACCTGCCCGACCTCAATCAATATTTCAAACACTTCAACGGCAGGTTTGGATGGATAGAAAAGCTGCGCCTGCTGTGGATGAAAAACTTCGGGAAGATAGACAGGTTTACGGGACTGGTATTTGGGGTAATTCCAGCTTACCAGGGCAAGGGGGTGGATGGCTATATGATAGTAGAAGCGGCCAAAGTGATACAGGGCAGGCACCTGTACAACGAGTACGAAATGCAGTGGATAGGCGATTTCAACCCTAAGATGGTGAACATAGCGCAGAGCCTGGGCACCACCATGAGCCGGAAGTTGCATACTTACAGGTATTTGTTCGATAGGGAAAAGGAGTTTAAAAGGCACCCTGTTTTAAAATAGATTTGACAACTTTCTAAAAGTTGTCAAATCTGAATAATACGTATCTTTCCGATATGAAACTATCATTGAAAAATACCTGGATAACCATCAATATTCTGCTGGCTGCAAGTATGGTGTACCTGGCTTTTACTAAAGGCTTTGCGGGTGTTACAAATTTGATTGTAGCCATAACACATCTGTCTGTCCTGTTGTATTATTTCTACAGTAAGGGTACTTTCAAAAAGGTGCGTTTAAGAACGAGAAGTATTAACAGTGTCCTTATTACCACATTAACCTATC
>JACFNS010000273.1 GCA_019454705.1 Taibaiella sp.
GTTTCTGTAGTGCCACCGGGTTTTTCCATGTGGAGTGTATTCTCCTGCACGTCCACTTTCACGCATTTATGCTCAAAGAAAATTTTCACACCATGCTCCTCGGCCAGTGTCATCAGTTTCCTGTTCAGCTCGCCGCGGCTTACAGAGTATATAGCCTCGTTGTTCGTGCCATATTGCTGAAAGGCTGAGCTACCGTCGGCCTGGTGCAGGTAACGCCCGTACATGGGTATGGCCAGGTCTTCTATATCTTTTCGCAGTCCTGCCAGGTCCAGCGCGCGCCAGCCCCTGTCGCTCATCGCCAGGTTGATAGACTTACCCGCCGACATCAGTTGTTTGCGCATATCGGGCCTGCGCTCGTATATCGTTACTTCGTACCCTCTTTTTTTCAGTAATATTGATAATAATGAGCCAACTAATCCTGCCCCTAATACCGTAATGTGGCGAGCCATGTTTCCCTTTGTTTAGGGCTACAAAATACTAAAGTATTTACAAACCCTTCAACGCTGGCTGTTAACGCTATTTAAGAAATCGTAATGTTAAAATTCCGTGCATGTATGCAGGCGTTCATTGTATTGAGGCGGAGTTTGTTACTTTTGAGCTTCTAAACACCACTTACCTTATGCGACTGGCATTCTGGAAAAAGAAAGACACAAAGGACAAAAAGAAGAAATCCATATTCCGCGAATGGTTTGACGCGGCCATATTCGCCATCGTAGCGGCCACTATCATCCGTACCTTTTTTATTGAGGCATACACCATACCTACCGGCTCTATGGAGGGCAGCCTGCTGGTAAACGACTACCTGTTTGTGAGCAAGGTAGCTTACGGGCCGCGTGTGCCCAATACGCCCTTAGCTGTTCCACTGGTACACAATACCATCTTCGGCGGGGAATCGTACAGCAAATCAGTGCAGTGGGATTACCGCCGTTTCTGGGGTGTGGGCGATGTAGACCGTAATGATATCGTGGTATTTAACTTCCCCAATGGCGATACAGTAGTAAAAGAAGCGCCCGAGCAGGACTACTACGCACTGGTGCGCGAGTACGGCAGGGAAACAGTGTTGGGGCTCAATACGATTGTGGTACGCCCTGTTGATAAAAAAGATAACTATATCAAACGTTGCGTAGCTGTAGCGGGCGATAAACTGGAAATACGCAATGGCGTAGTATTTATCAACGGAGAAAAAGGCAAGCTGTTCCCCCATGCACAGAGCACATACAAAGTAGTGACCAACGGGCAGGGCTTGTCTTCCGACTTTATCGAGGAAAATAAAATAGAACAGGTGGCATTCCTGGGCAACAGCCAATACCTGTTTACGCTGGAAAACGACCAGCTGAAACTGGTGAGCGACCAGCCGCAGGTAGTATCGGTTTCACCTTTCAACGATCCCGAAGGTTATATACCGCAGAGCCCCGGCGCCTGGGTGTTCCCGCACGATACGGTGAATTATAAATGGAATAAAGACAACTTCGGCCCGCTGACCATTCCTAAAAAAGGCACAACCGTTCAGCTCACACCGCAGAACATAGCCATCTACCGCCGCATCATAGATATATACGAGGGTAACGATTTCAGCGAACAAGGCGGTAAGTTTTTCATAGACGGAAAAGAAATCACCTCCTACACTTTCAAAATGGACTACTACTGGATGATGGGTGACAACAGGCACAATTCCGCCGACTCCCGCTACTGGGGTTTTGTACCAGAAGACCATGTTGTGGGCAAGGCATCATTCGTATGGCTGAGCCACGAAAACGGCCTCAGGTGGAAACGCCTGTTCAGGAGTGTATCGGCGTTGAGTGAGTAAGCGATAAAATTGTTGATGATATAAACGGGCGGGCCTGTGGGCTCGCCCGTTTTGTGATAAGTGCGCACTCGAAACATTCGTGATGTAGCAATATCCTCTAACCCTGCCATTTATGGCGGGGTATACTTAAAAATCTGCTGTTCAAGATGTTCTGCAAGGCATCTTGAATACAGAATAGAAAGCCGTTTTTGCAAACGGAATTCAATGCACGAAAGCTAAGAATATGCATCTAAGGCCAGTAGACCCTTCCCGGTATATAACATTCGTGCGCTACTATAAAGGTATTCCTCCTCTTTATCTACAATGCCTGCCTTTACCGGGTTCTGGTGTATATAGTGTAATTTAGTATTATAGAAAGCAGAGGTATTAATTTCCTCAGCATGATTATCCTTTTGCCAGAAACTAATGTTGTCCTCCTCTTTCAGTAGCCACAGCAACCAGCTTTTGCGGCTTTCACGAGGGTTGTTTTCTATAGCCTGTACAATTTGCGTAGCAGTATACTTTTTAAAGTCGCGCAAAATATCGCTCAGGTTATACCCTTCTTTACAGGAAATAATGAGGTGTATATGATTGCTCATAATTACCCAGGCAAATATTTCCAACCCTTTATGTTCCCGGCAGTATTTCAGGCTGTTGACGATTATTTCCGCATACTCCCTTCTTGTGAAAACATCAGCCCATTGCACCACTGTGCAAGTGATGAAATAAACACCCTGCTGGTCGTGGATTCGGTAAGCGTAGCCCATAGTGCCTCAGTTTGCAGCATCAATATACTGAACTTCAGGAATTCTTATTCCGTTTACAAAACGGCTTCCTATTTTGTGTTCCACATCTCCCTTCGGAAGATATGGAACAGCATTAAAACATGACTTTCGCCAAACCGGTAACGTGTTGCCATACCCTAAATATACTATTTCAGCTTTACCTCTTTCCTCCCGGTCACAGACCTGCTTTTTATTGTAGATTTAAGTTGCAAACTTAAACCAGTATGGGACAACACCGACCAAAGGAAAACATTATAAATGGAATAAAATGATGAACTTAAAACAAATATGCGATTTGCTTGTGAGGACAGGTAATGTGCTGATACCATGTACAGAGGTAGAAGTAACTGATCTTGAAAAAAAGTTTGATGTGATATTTCCTGCTGTATACAAAGTGTTTTTGCTCAGTATGGGACGTGGAGCAGGAGAGTATATGTTAGGAAGTTCATGTTTTTACAAAGATCTTTTTAATATACAGGAAGGAGCACAAGAGCTTATGGTTGAAAATCATCTCCCTGAATTACCCGAAAAAGCTTTTGTTTTTTGGATGCATCAGGGTTATATGTTCGCATATTTTATTGCAGACGGTACCCCCGACCCTAAAGTTTATTTTTATACAGAGGGAAAAAATATGAAGCACTACATTTTGGACTATGAGACTCTGACAGAGTTTTTCTATGGTCAGCTAGAGGAAAGTGGTATTCAGCATTGATTTTCATTCCTCCCCTGGTTTAAGTTTGCAACTTAAATCCCAAATGAAATTAGGACTGGGTCTGGCAGGAGCATTCCTAAGCTGATGACATTTCCCTTTGGCCTAGATTGTTGCCGTAACAAGTAAGAATTTATTAGGAGTACTGACATAATTTACGTATATTTGCTGTAAAAACTGCTCATACAGTACTATAAAAAACCAACACCATGCCCCCACCATTCAACCACCCTCCCCCTGGTTTAAGTTTGCAACTTAAATCCCAAATGAAAGCAAGACTGTGTCTGGCAAGAGAATTGCGAAGTTGATGGCATAGAAAAAGTAGTGTTTTAAATCAGCATGTCAATTGGTAGTAATCCTGGTTGTTGTGTATAATAGTCATAAGCACTGCTGTACTTATACTCCTCTGCTTTATAGACAATTCCCGCACGAACAGGGTTGTCATGTATATAGTCAATCTTCTGTTGTATTTCCTTATCGCTTGTCAGCATCACGGGATGATTATCCTGTTGCCAGAATTGATAACGTTCATTATTGGAATTTTTCTTGCCTGCCGATGAAAACAGCCATATCATCCAATTTCTACGGCTTTCGCCGGATGTATCAATAGCCTCCAATAACTCTTTGGCTGTGTGCTTCTTAAAATCCCTGACAATATCAGCAAGAGGGGCATCGTTTTTTGCGCTTATTATAAGATGGATATGATTATTCATAATCACCCATGCATGTACCACAAGATTTTTCTTTTCAATACAATAGGTAAGTGCGCTGATAATGATGTCTTTGTAAAGCGGCCTGCTTAGGGCATCTACCCAATTGATGACCGAGGTTGTGATAAAATGAGGAACATGACTTTCGCCAAACCGGTAACGTGTTGCCATACCCTAAATATACTATTTC
>JACFNS010000274.1 GCA_019454705.1 Taibaiella sp.
AGGATATAGCAGAGTATGGTGGCGCTTTCAAAGTGACTGAGGGTTTTACGGATGAATTTGGAAAGGAACGAGTGCGCAATACACCCATATGTGAGAGCGCGATAGTGGGTGCTGCGTTGGGCCTGTCATTAAAGGGGTATAAGGCCATGATGGAAATGCAGTTTGCCGACTTCGTAACAGTGGGCTTCAACCAGATAATAAATAACCTGGCCAAGATATACTACCGCTGGGGGCAGAATGCCGATGTGGTGGTACGTATGCCAACCGGTGCGGGTGTGGGCGCAGGGCCATTCCACTCGCAGAGCAACGAGGCGTGGTTTACACATACACCCGGCTTAAAAGTACTGTACCCATCTACGCCCGAAGATGCCAAAGGCCTGCTGATAGCCGCTATCAATGACCCCAACCCCGTGATGTTCTTTGAGCATAAGGCCCTGTACCGCAGTATCAGCGGTATGGTGCCCGATGATTATTATACCATTGAGATAGGCAAGGCGCGTACCATTCAGCAAGGTGAAGATATAAGTATCATCACCTATGGCAGCGGTGTGCATTGGGCTACACAGTACGCCGCACAACACCCCGATATATCCTTCGATATTGTTGACCTGCGCACACTGGTACCGCTGGATTATGATGCCATACGAGCATCGGTACAGCGCACAGGCAAAGTGCTGGTACTGCACGAGGACACACTGTTTGGCGGCATAGGTGGTGAAATCAGCGCATGGATAACGGAACATTGTTTCTCGCTACTGGATGCGCCTCTTGTACGTTGTGCCAGTTTAGATACACCTGTTCCTTTTGCCATAGAGCTGGAGCAGAACTTCCTGGCGAAGAAAAGGCTGGACGAGTGCGTGCAGAAGCTATTGAACTATTAGGCTTATTATAACCATCGTGTTTATTAACTTAGCAACGAATAGCAGCATATGAAAGCAGGTTTACCCATATATGTACTACTATTATTATTGCCGGCAATCAGTGCCTGCAACGATAGTGATAACCCCACAGGACAGGCGCCACCCATCAAGATGGGCGACCCCGCTACTATTGTAACAGAAACGGATACACAATACCTGGCGGATATAGTTCCTGACCTGAACCTGAATAAAGGACGGCCTGTGACTATCGCATCTACCAAGCCTGATACAACACCGGCTGCCGTTGATACAGCCAAGGTGGCCGCACCTGCTGCAGAAACTGCCGCAGCGCAACCAACAGGCAAAGGCTTGAAAGTACCTTTCCCACAAGTGGAGTTTTTCATCCCCAACATTGAAACAAAAACATATAAAGAACCTAACCTGGAGACGGACTATGGTGCCAGCTACGAACTGACAGAGGGCACGCTCCGTGATAATAAAATATACATCAAAGGTGCGCAGATAGAAGATGTGTACATGCGCTACCAGACCATCATAGTTGCCCGCAACAACCTGGGTACATTGCCCCTGGAGTCGCTGCGCAAGCTGACTGACTGGAAGAAACAGAAAGGAAGTAACGGCGTGTACGAAATAGAAGGCCTGGAACCTAATAAGCTGGAAGGCCTGAAAGTATCGAACAAAGCCATACGCAATGCCGTGAGCCGCGATGCGAGGGGCCGCAACTGGTCGCGGAGTGGGGTGCAGAAATGGCTGAACGCTGTACGCAATACCCGCAATACCAGCCAGAAACCGATGCATACCGAACTACGCTCAGTAATGTGGAAGGTGAACGGTAAAGACGCCAACGGCAGGCCTTTTACACGCCAGCTTAGGATTGATGTACCGATAGCGCCTTAGACCGGCTTAGTGGTTAGTAGTTTGTAGTTAGGTGTTAGTGATAGGGTCATGGTTTTCATTATTTATATCTCCGCTATACACTTCAGCTCGATGGCTATTGGTGTAGGCAGCGAACTGATTTCTACCGTAGTGCGGCAGGGCTGATTGTCTTTGAAGTACTCTGCATATACACGGATGTAAGTAGCAAAGTCGCGCTTCATGTTTACGAGGAACACGGTTACGTCCACCAGTTTATCCCAATTGCTACCGCTTTCTTCCAGCACTATCTTTACATTATCAAACACATTGCGGCATTGTGCTTCAAAATCAAACTCCAGGAAGTTGCCGTTTTTGTCCAGCTTCAGTCCCGGTACTACCATTTCGCCATCTCCCGCCATGCGGGGCCCTATGCCCGACAGGAATAATAGATTGCCCACTTTGCGTGCGTGTGGGTACAGCCCTACGGGCTTCGGTGCTTTATCTGTTGAAATTTTTTCTGACATATCTTATTTAAGTTTTACCGCAGAGACGCTGAGTCGCAGAGGTTGTATTTTTAAATTGGCGTTGCGTGAGATTAGCTCCGCTGAGAAAAGTTGCTTCGTTATGCTTCCTCGCAATGACGGTTACAATTCCACACACACATTCTTAGGTTCGGTGAAGAACTTGAGGGCTTCCCAGCCGCCTTCCCTTCCTACACCTGAGTTTTTAAATCCGCCGAAGGGGGTGCGCAAGTCGCGGAACAGCCAGCAATTCACCCATATGATGCCGCTTTTTACATTCATTGCTACACGGTTGGCACGGGTGATGTCCTGCGTCCAGATGGTGGCTGCTAAACCATATTCGCTTGCGTTGGCCAGTTCCAGCGCTTCCTCTTCTGTACGGAAGGATTGTATCGTCACCACCGGGCCGAATATCTCTTCCATATTGGTACGGCAGTTAGGCCCCAGGCCTTCTATAATCGTGGGCTGTATGAAGTAGCCGTTTTCGCAGCGTCCTGTGCCTTTTACCGCTTCGCCGCCCAGCAGTATGTTGCCACCCTCTTCTTTGGCCAGTGCTATGGCGCCCAGTACTTTATCGTAGTGCATTTTGCTCACCACGGCGCCCTGTTTGCTTTCGTCCAGCAACGGGTCACCGGGCACGAGTTTTGACGCGCGCTCTATAAATTCAGCTTTGAACTTTTCGTAGATGCTTTCTTCCACCAATACACGGCTGCCGCAGAGGCATATCTGCCCCTGGTTGGCGAATGAGGATTGCAGCGTGGTGCGCATCATCTTGTCCCAATCGCAATCGGCGAAGATGATATTGGGGTTTTTACCGCCCAACTCCAATGATACTTTTTTGAACATAGGCCCTGCCGTTGCGGCTATGTCCCTGCCGGCGCGTGTGCTGCCTGTGAAGGATATGGCCTTTATATCCGGGTGTGCTACTATAGCGCTGCCGCAGTTGGGCCCGTTGCCATGCACTATGTTCAGCACACCGGCGGGTAGTCCTGCTTCTTTGCATATTACGCTCAGCAGGTAACCCGTCATGGGTGTTACCTCGCTGGGCTTGGCCACAACGCAGTTACCTGCTGCTAATGCAGGGGCAATCTTCCAGGTAAAGAGGTAGAGCGGCAGGTTCCATGGAGAGATACAGCCTACTATACCTATGGGCTGGCGCAGCGTGTAGTTGATAGCCCGGTCTTCAGTCATGTGGCTCTCTGACGCGAAATGCATGAGCCCGGTAGCAAAGAACCTGAAATTGCTGGAGGCACGGGGTATATCCACCTTTTTGCTCAGCCATAGCGGCTTGCCGTTGTCGTTGGTTTCTGCCAGTGCCAGTGCGTCCAGGTTCGCGTCTATCAGTTCGGCTATTCTGTTCAGTATTTTAAAGCGCTGTTCAGCCGCTGTAGTGCTCCATGCAGGGAAAGCGGCTTTTGCGGCGCCTACAGCCTCTTCTATATCACGTATATCGCTGTCGGGCACCTGGCTGTACACCTCGCCTGTAGCGGGGTTGATATTATCCATATAGTTGCCGTTGAGGGGGCGTTGCAGTTCACCGCCTATGTAGTTGGCTATATATTCGGGGGCATTGAGATTCATGGTGCAAATATAGAATTTAGTTGTTAGGGGATAGTAGTTAGTAGTTAGGGTAAGATTGTTAACCGGTGATAGTGAGGGTCTAACTGAAAGCAATACCCCTTCTTTGTAACTTATTGTAAATGAGTGTTTTGGAGTGCAATTGTTAACTTTTGTTAACTGAAACTGTATAGCGCCCGGAGTTAACAATTCAGCAAAAAGCCCCCACGGGTGGCGGGGGCTGGTTATGTAGTTGGGCCTGGTACGGCCATATGTTTGTTTTAATGGCATGGCAATGAGATTTTTTGTCTGCCGCTTGGGGCAGCAGGTGGTTGTTGATTTACTATTGTCCCATCC
>JACFNS010000275.1:0-2087 GCA_019454705.1 Taibaiella sp.
TTACAAAGTATACAGCAATGTTAGAGTTGTCTAAAACATATATTCCCTTGCCGTTGCCAATATTGGGACTTAATACTGTATCTGCCCCTACTTTAAATTTTAAGGCCAGATACATTTCCAGTATATTTCGTTGTTGGCGGCTAAGGGCAGTATCAAATACAAATACCTCGCCGATATTCCCTTCAAATGGTTCATATTCAAAGTCAGAACCACCTATATAAAGACCCTTAATTTCATCTGCAATAGTGCAGCTATTACCTATACTATCCTGGACTATACCATTGACTTTAGTATACACAATATTTTTATCTATACTAGCAGTTATAATAGAATATTGTGCATTTGCTGCCCAGCTGGTATTGCCAACATTCTTACAGTAACTGTTACCGTCATGCACACCTAAAGACAATGAATTACTGCCGAAGAGGTTAGTTTCTGCAAGTAGCAAGTTATGTGCAGTGCCTGGTACTGGCCTCAGGCCAACTATTGTATTACGGTTATTGGCAGACGGTGATTTGGCGGCGACTGTGATGATGGTGGCACTTTGTGTAGAAACAAGCGGTTTGTTGGCTAAAGTTTGAAGATATCCATCTTTACCATCTGCATTAAATTGAATAACAGGCTGTCCGTTACGCGCATTTTGAATGATTGACGGATCGGTGCGGGGATTATTACTAGACGTGCCATTCAATACCTCGTAATTATCTACGTCATTTAAAAGATTGGTAATGGTATTAGTTCCCGCTAAGGAAAACATTAAGTTGGTATCAGCTTTTATCCACACTTTCATACGGCTATTGAGAACACTATCCTGTTTAGCAATGTCACGTTGCCTCATCACGTACAGTTCATTTCCAATTCGTGCGTTGTCAGCAAAGTAATATAACTCGTTATTGTAGATGATAAATTCCTGTTCCTTCCTGACCCTTATATCTGCACCGTGGTTGAAGACAGGCCTTGTGCCGGTTTGAGTTCCATCAGTTTCATAAAGCATAGTTTGAGTAGATACCTGGTTGGGGTTATAAGTGAAATAGGCTTTCCCATCCAATACTGTAAACCCGTTGAAATCTGAGAATGTTGCACCCCCGACTACCCTGGCGCTGTTAGATAATTTTACCGTGCCCTGTTCTGTACCATCAGTAATCCATATTTCTCTAACAGGCGAACCATTGACTGTTACTTCTGCTGTGAAAATGATTTTATTACCCAATGGTGTTAAATCCCTGGGATTTGATGAGGAGCCCCCCGGGTTTATATCTTTTACGAGAGTAGCTTTATCTATGCTATCATCATCAATAATAAATAGCTCCTCACTAATGCCTACCCTTGCTGCGGCTGCCACATATAATTTATCTCCTAGTGGTTGCAATGATGTGGGATATGAGGATGATACACTTTTGTCCATGTTACACATCAACGTGATACCGTCAGAAGGGTGATACCTGTAAATTTCATCGCCAACATTATGAATAGGATTAGCATTTTGCCCTATGAATACAAAATTCGTATCCCACATGGTCAACTCTTCAATGTAGCGTATGGTGTTGCCAGTCGGGGTAACACATAATGAAAAGTTTATCCCGTCCCCTGTTCTGTACAGAGACCTGTCCGGCCCCATACAAAACAAAGTGTCCTTATATACCATCATTTCTTTACCGCTGGCATTAATCCAAACGTTATTATCTCTTAGTTTAATAGTGCCTGCTGTGGTACCGTCAGTCTTCCAAAGCTCTGAACCTGTAACTGTCGAAACTAAAAAATGGAGTTCGTTTTTGAATATGACGAAATTTGCAGGAAAGCTCCCTGCATTACCACTTCTTATATCTTTTACCATCACAGTGCCAGATTCTGTGCCGTCTGTTTTCCACAGCTCAGCGCCATGTGTGCCATCATTAGCCTGAAAATAAACTTCTCCCTTATATAATGTATAGAATTGTGGATCAGAATTTAATTGAGGACTGATATTCTTTAACAGCCTTGTACCTGCGGGTGTGCCATCAGAGATATATGGTTCTGCCAATGTAGGCACAAAGCCATATGTCGAGCTGGCGGTAAAAATCATTTTCCCATTAAACAGAATGTGCAAA
>JACFNS010000275.1:2097-4169 GCA_019454705.1 Taibaiella sp.
CAGGTCCGCCTCTTTTATTAAAGATCTTACCTTTTGTAAGCAGGCCGCCCATACCGGGAGCAATGTCTTTAACAAGCATCTGTGCTTTACTGTCCATCAATTGCATGCAACTGCACATCAGGACGCTAAATAGAATTTTCTTCATAATTGAGAACTTTTACATTTAGAAAATGTGCGGATAAAACGCATTTACAAAGTTCTTCTTAAGCGGCGTGGTATTTTTTAGTACATACCCTGATAATAAAATATAGCGGAAAACCACTACTTATCAATCAGTAAGTCCTTTCTCTATGGCTACTTTAACTAACCCTGCAATATTCTTAGCCCCAGTTTTTTGCAGCAAACTAGCCCTATGGGTTTCTACAGTGTTTATTGAAATATATAATTTAGCAGCTATTTCCTGTGTCGTCATCTCCTGTACTATTAGTTGCAGTACCTCCTTTTCACGCCGTGTCAGCTTGGGTATATAATCCGTGCTTCGATGTTGGTATAGCGCCTCATTAACAATCAATTGCTGTATTTCACGATGGACGTACTTTTCTCCACGTAATACAGTATCAAGCCCGTTTATGATCTCATCTTTTGTAATGTTCTTAAGCATAAAGCCCGAAGCGCCCGTTCGCATAGCGCTCTTTACAATCGCAGGCTGTGTAAGGCCCGTTATCATGATTATATGCATGCCCGGAAAGCGGGGAATAAATTTTCTGCATAATTCTATACCATCGTCTTTTGGAAGATTTATATCTAATAGCAAAACATCAGGATGCCCTTGCTGATTTATGTTTTGTTCCAATTCATAGCTATTAGAGAATCCACCATAAAATGAATATATCGGATGATCAGCAATAAGAGAGGATATTGCTTCCGCAATTAATGTGTGGTCATCTAATACAGCTATCTTTACCTGCATAGTATAAAAATACTATTTTGATAGTTTTATCTCAATATAGACAGACGTTCCTTTCTCCCTATCTGATTGAATATTAACTGAACCGTTAAGGAAGCTGATACGTGATCTGATATTGGCCAACCCTATACCCTCATTTACGCCATCCTTTCCGTCAAAACCTTTTCCATTGTCTTCTATAGTAATAGCCAGGGTTTCATTATGCTTTTGTAGTTGGATAAATGCCTGGGTTGCACCGGCATGCTTGATGATGTTATTCACTAACTCCTGTACAACACGGTAAATTGCTAGTTCAGTAGATGTAGATAGTCTGGTATCCATACCAATAGCCTCATAGTCTACGGTCAACAACTTGCTGTCATTTATAGTACGGCTATATTCTTTAAGGGCTTCATCAAGCCCAAGCCTTAGTAGCGTCTCAGGCAACATATTATGTGCTATTCGACGAGTCTCTTCCGCAGCAGTGGACACCAGTTTTGATGATTGACTTAATTTTTGCTGGTCATTACTGCTTTTTGCTTCCAGGGTGCTTAAATGCATTTGTGCTGCTGCTAGTATTCCACCTAGTCCATCATGAAGTTCGCGGGCGATTCGTGTCCTCTCTTTTTCCTCTCCGCTTACCAACGCGTTTAATAATGCAATATCCTGCTCTTGTTTTTGTGCGATTTCTTTTTGCTTTGCGGCACGTCTGCGTTGAACAAATAGAATTACCATCAGCAGAATTATTATCAGAGCTCCGCCAATAATTATTGCCTGAATGCGTAAGCGGTTTTCCTTATCAGTTATGGTCTTTTCCTGCCTGATTATCTTGTTCTCTTTTTCAGCTGTTTCATATTTCAGATTGAGGTCATTGATCGTTGCGGCTGTTTCATCATTATAGATTGAATCGGAGAGTTCTTTATATTTTACATGCATCTCTAACGCATTCTTATAATCTTTAACGTTGTAGTACATCACGTACAACGTTTTGTAAGTACCTGCCAATACCTGTAAATGTCCAGCCTTCTCAACAGCAGCAAGCGATTGTTTAGTAAGACTTATGGCCAGTGGCATATTGCCTTGTTTTTCTGCTATCAGACCTCTACATGCAAGAACACGAGAAATTCTCATATCAGAATTTTGGCTCCAGGCTAATGAGTCAGCGATATCCAGCCAATGAGAGGCT
>JACFNS010000276.1 GCA_019454705.1 Taibaiella sp.
ATGTATTCAATATTATCGGGTTTAGCTACACCCACCGTATCCGCCCTCGATATTATCCTGATTCCCCGCTTCACCAGTTCGCCTACCCATTTGATAGCCACATCGGCATTATACTCATCACCATAAGGATTGCCAAAGCCCATAGATATATACACCACCAATTCTTTACCTTTTTGCACGCAGAGGTTTTGTATTTCCTCTACCTGCTTCAGCGATTCGGCAATGGTCTTATTCGTGTTCCTGAGCTGGAATGTTTCTGAAATGGAAAAAGGGAAACCGAGATAACTTACCTGGTCGAACTGCACCGCATCTTCAGCACCTCGCGTATTGGCTATTATGGTCAGCAGTTTGGTGTTTACGCCGTCCAGTTGCAGTTGAGGCAATACGCCTTTGGTATCCGCCATTTGTGGTATAGCCTTGGGGGACACGAAGGAACCGCAATCCAGAATGTCAAAGCCTACTTTGAGCAATGAATTCAGGTAATCCACCTTCTGTTCCGTAGGAATAAAATGTTTCCAGCCCTGCATCGCATCACGGGGACATTCTACCAATGTTAGCTTATTATCCATATCTGCTGCAAAGATACAAGGCTGTTAAAGATTATTTAAGCTTATTGGTATTAAAGCTGCCTATACCTGTATTATATAACTTTGCCCCAAAATATATACACATGATACTCACGACAACGAACCAGTTAGAAGGAAAAGCCATCCGGGAATATAAAGGCATAGTATTTGGCGAAACCATTATCGGTGCTAATATTTTCAAAGACCTGTTTGCATCAGTAAGGGATATAGTGGGCGGACGCTCAGGAGCTTATGAGAAAGTGTTGCAGGAAGCCCGTGAAACAGCTATGAACGAAATGGCGCAGAGGGCCCAATTATCGGGTGCTAATGCGGTAATAGGCATAGACGTGGACTATGAGGTAGTGGGCAACTCAGGCAGTATGCTCATGGTAAGTGTATCGGGTACTGCCGTGGTGGTTGACTAAAGAAATATACCTGATTCTAAAGGGTCTGTATCAGTTCCAGGAACTTTTGCAGGCCCTTTTTCTTTTCAGCATCCAGGTAATAATGGATGTTCTCTGTGTAGTATTTCTTCAGGTCGTAATAAGGGAACGCTGTTTCAGCTACTATTTCATCAATATGCTTTAAGCCCTCGGCATTAGCCTTATTGAACTTATCTATAAATTCAGCAGGAAGCTCTTTATTTGCCACCCAGGCAGCAAATACGAAAGGAAGTCCTGTATGTTGTTTCCAGGCAGCGGAGAGGTCGTAAACATGATTGAAATTATTCAGTTGCTTCAATGCCCTGTCGCCGATGATAACGCCGGCAGCCTTATCATTGATATAGTCAATATAATGTTCCGTAGCGGGTTTAAACTCTACATCTTTCTTCCAATAGTCGCGCAGCAATATCCTTGCCAGCATGATAGAAGTACGGGACTGGTAATCGAGGTACACAGTTTCGATTTCCTCCATAGGCACCATACTATAGATAGCCACAGAAGCTACTTCTCCATCAGCAGCAATGCCATAATCCGATACAATATTCGCACCGGGGATTGTGGGTATCACTGCAACTGGTAATAAGGCCACATCAATCTCATTATCTTTCAACTGCTGCGCCAGTAGGGAGGGATAATTGATGCTCAGCTCTATATCGTTGATGATGGAACTGTTTTTGATACCATGCAACATGGGCACAGCATTCATATAACTAACACCACCGATTTTTATTTTAGTAGGCAACTGTCTATTTTTAACGCGCAAAGATACACCCAAACAGAGGATTAATGTCGCAACAACTGATTATTTATACTGATGGCTCTGCAAGGGGCAACCCCGGGCCTGGAGGATACGGCATCATCCTGAAATGGGGAAGCACGGTAAAAGAGCTGTCGCAGGGCTACCGCATGACCACCAACAACCGTATGGAGCTGTTGGCGGTGATTGTAGCGCTGCAACAGTTGAAGAAAGAGGGATTAAACATTACCATATATACAGATTCATCTTATATCGTCAATTCGGTAGAAAAGGGCTGGCTGTTTGGCTGGGTGAAGACAGGCTTCAAAGGCAAGAAAAACGCTGACCTCTGGCAATTATTTTTGAAGGAGTATCGTAAGCACAAAGTCAAATTTCAATGGGTAAAAGGCCATGCTAACAACCCCGGCAACAACCGTTGTGATGAACTGGCTACTGCAGCTGCTGACAGTGGTAACTGGCTGGTAGATGAGGGATATGAAAATGGGAATGGTTAAATTGCACCTTCCTTCCCATGCTTTGAATCCGCCCACACGTTGTCCATATCCCATGCTGTCTGAGCAATATAGGGTTGCTTTCTATGTTCACATACTTTCATAGCGCATAGTTTACATGAATAATCCTGGCAGGCATCGATATGGATAAACACTTCTACCTTATTGCTGAAGTGTTTACTAATTAAGTCTTCTATAGCATGTATCTCCACTTCCGCATCGCTCACTTTATAATACCAGGGCAATGTCAGGTGTGCATCAATATGCATCTTGTTGCCAAACTCTATTACCCTCAGGTTGTGCAGGTCTATCCAGTTGTCTTTCCTGTTTTGCTGCAATAAGTCAATTACCTGCTGTATCAGTTGTTCATCCGCTTCATCCATAATGCCCGACAACGATCTCCTGACCACTCTGTAACCTGTAACGATGATTACAACAGAGAATATCAGCGCCACAACACTGTCCAGCCATTGCCAGCCGGTAACCAATAACAATATCAAACCGGCGACCATGGCTATCGTAGAATAGGCATCAGATTTCAGGTGTTTGCCTGCCGACTCCACTATCAGCGATTTGTGTTTCTTCCCTACCCTTACGGCATAAATACCGGCGGCCAGGTTGACAGCACCTGTTATAGCAACAATAACAATACCTATATCTAACTGGTGTAACGGGTGCGGTTCTATCAACTGGCCTATTGCTTCGTATGCAATCATCAGGCCCGCTACAAATATCAATGAACCCTCTATGGCTGCTGACACAAATTCTGCCTTGCCGTGGCCATAAGGATGGTTCAGGTCGCGAGGTTTGGCGGCAAGTATAATGCTGTACAAACCAATAAGACCCGCTATCACGTTTACCGTGCTTTCCAGCGCATCTGTAAGTATAGTTACTGAGTGTGTTATATACCAGGCCCAGATTTTCCCTATAAACAATACGATAGAAAGTATGGCAATATTCCTCTGAACCCTGATAATCGTCATGCCTGTCCTTTCTGTTTAAACAACTTCCACATAGATGCACCACTCCATCCGCCAAGTCCGCCAATTAATGCACCCAATAAAATATTGACAGCCGTAAATGGGGGATAACCCAATCCGAATAATTGTGCCATACGGTTGGAAAGTAGTTGTTCATTAGCGTTATCCATTCTTAGAATAAGATAAAGCCATAACAACCCTATACTGATAAAACCATTCACAAATGCCCATCCCGCCCTCTGTTGCCAAACAACAGCAATGAGGAAAGGAATGACAGCTACCATCCACCAGGCAAAACTGTAAGATGCCAGCCAAGCCAATAGTGCCGTTATTATAATGGTAATTAGCTGCCTCATTGCTTTTCCGTATTTAACTGCCATGTATATTTAACTGCACTATCATCGGGCTTTTTCCCTTTAGTGACAAATGACAATCGGTAATATTCACCCTTAGCCCATTTATCAATAAACGTAGCATAGTATTTACTGCCGGGATTACCGGATTGCCCGCCAGGGTAAACACCATAAGCCTCAGGCACATCTCTCATCTCTACCACCATACGCCATGAGGGGCCGTGATTGCCTTTCATTGCATTAACCGTATTACCCCAACCACCGTTTTGCACATCTGCTACGCTCATGGGTTTCAGTTTGGCCAGGTGGGTAATGGTTGTATTCTTTATTTTGTACCACTCCAGGCCACCATTTTGTTTCAGTTTATCCAGGCTGTCCACAGCTTTTTTATAGCTTGAAACAACCAGCCTGTCCACGTCACCCAGCATGCTTTTATCATTCAGCATCAGTTGTATAGTCCTTTCCGGCAGGGGATATAACGCATTAGGATACGAGCCTAACTTTTGTTTCCATATGGCTGTATATAGCATTTGCCACCATACCTGGAATATAGTAGCTGCTT
>JACFNS010000277.1:0-1886 GCA_019454705.1 Taibaiella sp.
TGTTTTGTATCGTAGGCCTTGCAGCAGGCGGCTCGGGTGGGGCAGGTGGCGTTTCCGGTACCGGCGGTTCTATTGTAGGTATGATAATTTCTGTAACCGTCACCGGTATATCATACTCATCCATCAATGTTTGTGTTTTATCCCTGCCTATAAAAGTCCATATACCAAACGAGAGTAGCAACCCCGCCAGCAGCAGGAACGACAGTATCAACCTGCGGTCTTCATTTTTCCTCAGCGCGTAGCTGCCGTATTGCTTGTTACGGTTGTCAAAGAGGATGTCTAAATAATCAGCCTGTAAGATTTTGTTGGTTTCCATAATTCAGCGTTTAATTATAAAACGCCGCTACCAACCATATTCCACGAATGGTTTTGTAATTTGTTTGTCAGGACATTTTTCAGAATACCATAGAACATGTCACTTGTCAGTATCTTAGTACAAACCTATAATGGATGTTGATGAACCTCAGACTCTTGGCAGTCCTCGCAATAACCTGCGTACTTTCGTCCTGCTGTGCAGTACCTCAACCATTTGTTATTCAACAGGACGGTATTGAATTGCCTGTGGATGAACGGTATGGCAAAGGAAGCCATAATTATGTAATCGCTAACGAGCAGTTGACTATTAAGCTATCTAGTTATGTAGTTCTTATTACAGGGCAAAAAAAAATACGTTCATGGTCAATTCATGTTGAAGCAATTAATAATGCAGATAGTGAAATAGAGATGGCAACTGACAATATCGAAATTTTAGGCAGTACCTTGTCTTTTAAGTATAAAGGGAAAGAGACAACTATAAATCAATACACGAGAGAGTCATTTCAAATGGATAAGGTGCCCTCTCCGGTTATATATTCAATTGCGCAGGGTGAGTCATTGCATATTGAGCATAAATTGATTTTAAGAGACGTTACTGTAGATGACCTGGATAATCTTAAAGGAATGTTCCGATTAAAGAATATCTGGGTTAATGGAAAAGAGTTTGTTTCAGGCAAGTATCACTTTTTTCAACCCAAACATCGTTAGTACCCCACTGGTCGCAGCCTCCCGCTTCGACCTAAGATAATATACAGCGTCCGCTGAATATCTTGCCCATCCTAAAATCCTGTTATCCCGATAGCTATCGGGACTGATTCAGACAAAATATTCTCTTGTAGAGATACAGAGCGCTTTATTGCTCAACTTGTCAATTGCGGTAAGTCCCCCTCCGGGGGATTTAGGGGTCATTCGCGCCGGACAAATATCATTAATCGTCTCTGCCTCAGGTAGAAGATTGAAAGGCCTCCCGCTTCGACCTAAGATGCAACTCAGCATCCGCTGTTCAATCATTAGTCCTCCCCTTGGGGGAGATAGAGTGGCTTTCCCACTACGATACCATCAACAAATACAAATCCTCCACTTCCTTTCTTGCCCATGGAGTTTTGCGCAGGAACGTCAGACTCGATTTGATGCTCGGGTCGTACTGAAAACAGCGGATATTAATACGCCTGCCCAACTCTTCCCAGCCATAGCGGGCGTGTAGTTGCTCCAGCATCATCAGCAGCGTTATACCATGCAGTGGATTGTTTTTCTGTGTTTCCGGCATTTGATTTCAATTACTATTCCTTGGGATATTCCCTCAATAAATATGCAGGTACGTCAAATGTTGCGGTATAGATACAAGGGGAATGGTCATTTACCAGTTCATCGTATGCTTTCCTGTGCCACCTGTCTATTTTATAATCCTCGTAATACTTGGTGAACTTCTCTTCTTCTTTTTCCCAGCACTCTATACCCAGTATCTGCAGGTTCAGGTCTTCAGCCCTGTCCATAACAGTTTGGAAGTCATCAGAGCTAAAATGCCAGATGCTGTCATGGTCATAACCCTGGTTCAGGTTTTTCAGGTCATA
>JACFNS010000277.1:1896-4151 GCA_019454705.1 Taibaiella sp.
TTTCCGTCATTGTAAAAATGGTTACAGTTGTCCGTACCTAAAATAAAAAACTTTCTTGTTAATATCTATA
This sequence comes from Taibaiella sp., assembly GCA_019454705.1. Classification (GTDB taxonomy): domain Bacteria; phylum Bacteroidota; class Bacteroidia; order Chitinophagales; family Chitinophagaceae; genus UBA5543. The sequence continues at coordinate 1,967 of JACFNS010000277.1, forward strand.
CCTGCATGAGGGTTTATTGCATTCTTTCAGCCTTCCATTGTTCCCTGTGCTTACGCAGCGGGTGGTCTTTCGATTTGTTGAATATTTTGATGCCGTTCTCCCTTCCTGCGCGGCGCGTGCGTTGCTCGTCGGCAGGCAGGTTGTACTCCTCTTTACAATCTTCACTGCAGCAGCCCTGTAGCTTTTCAGCGCAGGCCTCACATTGTATAAACAGCAGGTGGCAACCATCATTCTTGCAATTGGTATGTGTATCGCATGGCTGCCCGCAGGTATGGCACTCGGCTATCACATCATCGGTTATACGCTCGCCCAGCCGCTCATCAAATACAAAGTTTTTACCGATGAATTTTACCGGCAGCCCCTCTTCTTTAGCCTTACGTGCGTATTCTATAATACCCCCCTCTACGTGAAACACATTCTTAAAACCATTGTGCAGCATATAGGCGCTGGCCTTCTCGCAACGTATGCCGCCGGTGCAGTACATGATGATGTTTTTGTCCTTCTTGTCCTTCAGCATATCCACCGCCATAGGCAGTTGCTCGCGAAAGGTATCCGACGGTACTTCTATCGCATTTTCGAAATGCCCCACTTCATACTCGTAGTGGTTGCGCATATCTACGATGATTGTTTCGGGGTCGGCGCTCAGTTCATTGTATTCTTTTGCTTTCAGGTATTTACCCTTTTTGCTCATGTCAAATGTGGGGTCGTCTATACCGTCGGCTACTATCTTATTACGCACTTTCAGCCTCAGTACCCAGAAGGATTTACCATCGTCATCAACGGCTATGTTCATGCGTATGCCGTTCAGTTCAGGTGCGGCTGCGTACAACGCATCCCTGAAAGCTTCATAATTACCTGCCGGTACGCTTATCTGCCCGTTGATGCCCTCGTTGGCTATGTATATACGGCCAAATACTTTCAGCGGCTCAAAGGCCAGCCACAGGTCATCCCTGAATTGTTGCGGATTGCTGATGTTGAAATACTGGTAGAAGGATACTGTGGTACGTGGCTCTGTCTCTGCCAGCATACGCTGTTTCAGTTCCTCGTTCGATACCCGGTTGTGTAACACTGGCATGGTGTTCCTCCTTCGATTTTAAAACGATGAATAAAATAATCCGCAAAGATAATGCTTTCTGAGAATGGATAATGAATTTAAAGGTGGAAGTCCCCCTCCGGGGGATTTAGGGGTTAAATAATTCGGCATAATTTTTTCAAAAGTGAAAATTCAAAAAAGGAATTTCAACGTATTCAAACTTTTGGCTTTTGAATTTTGTCCCGATAGCTATCGGGATTTGACTTTTTATCTCACCAGTATAAACGACCCTTTGGTCTCCTCTTCGCCGCCTGTTACGCACTTGGCGCGCAGGTAGTAGTGGTAGGTGTCCATTTCGCAGGCTTTGCCCTTAAAACTGCCATCCCAGCGTTCGCGCGGGTCCGATGATATATATACCCTTTGCCCCCAGCGGTTATACACACTCAGCAGGTAAAAGTCCATATTGCCGTATGTCACGGGGCGCCAGCCATCGTTTATACCGTCGCCGTTAGGGGTAAAGGCTGTCGGGTAAGAGAAAGTGCAGCACTGTTCTATATTGTCGTAAGTAACCGTATCTGTGTTGATGCACCCATATATGCTGTAACCCTTTACAGAGTAGGTAGTTGGCTGTCGCACATATGTGTAGGCTGAGTCGTTAAAATAAACCACCTTATCCTCAGGCATCCATTCATATTTTATACCGCCCTCAGCCAGCAGGTACATGCCATCACCGGTGCATATACGTTCCGGTTGGTTCACTATTCTTACATCCGGGTAATCATGCACAGTTACTGTAATGGTATCTTTTATAGACTCGCATACACCCACCTGTTGGGTAACTAACCATTTATAAACACCTGGCTGGTTGGTATTGTATGTTGGCATGCCTTCCGTGCGCTGCCCGTCCATACTGTACCAGTTTATGGAAGCATCGTTAATGGGTTTTACCGGTAATGTACGTACCGCATCGCCTATGCAATGGTCTATGTCCCCTTCTATCTCCGGGGCCACAGGGTATGTACCTGAGTGTTCTACAGTAAATGTGTATTGCGCCTTACATTGCAAAGCTTCCGATTCTGCAAATACGGTGTAAGTGCCCGGCTTAAAGCTGTCCACTATTACGCCCGTAGTGTCCAGGTATTCACCCAATAT
>JACFNS010000278.1 GCA_019454705.1 Taibaiella sp.
TATACGCAGCATATCGTATCTCATCTCAGGAAACCTTATCGCCGCTGCCGAGCAGCAGGTATGAACAATCTCCGGCCGCACACCTGCCAGCTTAAATTTGTTGTGTATTTTTTTGAAGATGGTTTTCTGGTTTTTCAGCCTTACGAAGTTGCTGATATGTTCCGCCCCAGCAAAGTGCATGCATAAGCCCCTGAAGCGGATGTTTTCTTTGTACTGTTGCAGCTTTTTAATCAGCTCCGGTATTTGCTGTATGTCGAAGCCCGTGCGGTACATGCCTGTCTCTGCTTCAATATGTACGATTGCTTTTTTGTTTTGCCTGGTTGCTTCTTTCGCAACATCTTCCAGCCGCTGCATATCGAATACATAAAATTCTATATCGTGTTCAATAGCCCATTGTATATCCTCATTGTCCATTGCGCCCATGACCATGATCGTCGTTTCGGGGCGGGCAACCTTATGCACGCTGTAGGCTTCTCCCGCATTGAATACCGAAAAATGATTGACCCCACATGCCTCCGCCAGGGGCACATAAGTTTCTATATCATGTCCGTATGCGTTGCCTTTTACCACGGCGCTGATTATTACCTCATTGCCAAAATAAGACCTTAGAAAGTTCCAGTTGTTGTTCATGGCTGCTTTGTCCAGTATTATCGTTGACGAATCCTTCATATCTCCTGCGCTTTTTTCTGTATAGTAATAAACATGTTGATGGCGTTGTTCAATATCTCATCGGGGAAGTCGTATGCCGGGTGGTGCAATGGTTTGCAATCTTCGCCAGAACCAATACCAAACATCGCTCCTTTTATCCTGTTGGTGAACAAGCCAAAATCTTCCCCCCATCTAAATGGTTCATCTTTATCATGGTAAGACAACCCCAGCTCATTCGCAGCTGCCTGTATTAAGTTAACGGCTTCCACGGCGTTTTGGTTCGATTCAAATATCTCCTGTTCTTCAAAATGAATACTCAGTCCGTGCTGGTCCGCTTTTTGTTTTGCCAGGCTTTCCAGCTTATCTATGGTATTTCTCAACCGTTCGTTGGTGTCAGCCCTGACGGTAAGGTGTACCGACCCATGCCCCGCCGATGTGCCATAGGCTATACTGCCCAACTCCATATAAGCAGGCGTAACCGTAATAAAATGGTGTTTTTCTCCATCTTCCATATTATAGTTCAATGCGTCCAGCATGTAGCTGCTCATAGCCGCAGCCGGGTTGCGCCCGTGCCAGGGCTCAGCCGCATGCGATGTATGGCCTTTGAAGTATGCTATCAGAGTAGTGACACTAGGTGTAAAACTGCCCACCCTGCATACTATTTGATGCAAAGGATATGCAGGTACATTATGCAGCGCAAACACCAGGTCAATCGGTAGGTCATTAAGCAGGCCACTGTCTTCCACGCCTTTGGCGCCACGCCCTACCTCCTCGGCAGGCTGAAAAAGGATATATACATTACCGTTTTCGGGCTTGTTAGCAGCAAAATGTTCTGCCAGGCCGTACATGATGGTAGTATGCCCATCGTGCCCGCATTTGTGCGACACACCTTTGTTAACCGAGCGGTGGCCGAAATCATTGGTTTCTTCAATGGGCAGTGCATCCATATCGCCCCTGAACAGGATGTTCCTGCCGGGGTGCCTGCCGTTGATGGTTGCCAGTATGCCTGTACCCGCTACAGGGGTTAGTTTGTCAAGTTTCAACTTGTTCAGCCGCTCAAGCAAATATACCTGTGTCGCCTGCTCCTCGCCCGACAATTCGGGGTGTTGGTGCAGGTAGCGCCTCATTGCGATTAGTTCTTCCATAAAGCCTTTGTGAACTTTGAATATACCGAATATATAACTGCCAGCCAAAACGCTGAATGATTAGCGAAGCTACGATTGTTTATTATTTTGTATTTTTGCAGTGATGCAACAGGATAGCTTTCCCATTGATACCATACTGGCCAATCTGGATATAGAGGCGCTGAACGAAATGCAGCAGGCTTCTATTGCAGCCAACCAGGCGCATGATAATGTGTTGTTACTCTCAGCTACAGGCTCGGGTAAGACCTTGGCGTTTTTATTACCGATGCTGGAACGGATAGATGCGGATAGCAGGCAAACTCAGGCATTGATTGTTGTGCCATCGCGCGAGCTGGCTACGCAGATTGAGTCGGTATTCAGGCAAATGGGTACGGGGTTGAAGATTGTGAGTTGCTATGGTGGACACAAAAGAGAGATAGAGGAAAAAAGCCTTGTAGAACAACCTGCGGTGATAGTGGGCACCCCCGGCCGCCTGGGCGACCATATACGCAGAGAAAGCATCAACCTGGAAAGTATAGCAACCCTGGTGCTGGACGAATTTGATAAAACGCTGGAACTCGGCTTCCTGGAAGAAGTAGGGTTTATCCTTGATTCATTGCCGAACCTGAACAAACGCATACTTACCTCGGCCACCGAAGCGGTGGAGATACCGGAGTTCGTACATTTTGACGGATATGAGAAGCTGGACTTCGTAACAGGTAATAATGTGGATGAAAAGCTGCTGGAGGTACAGAAGATATTATCACCCTTAAAGGACAAAACAGAAACACTGTACCAACTGCTGTGCATGGCCAACAACCGTTCCGCCATTGTGTTCTGCAATCATCGCGATGATGTGGAGCAGGTAAGCAGGAAGATAAAGGACAAAGGCATCATGAATGTGTTTTATCATGGTGGTATGGAGCAGCAGGAACGCGACAGCGCACTCTGCAAGTTTAAGAATGGCAGTGCCAATGTGCTGGTAACTACTGACCTGGCAGCACGTGGATTGGATATACCGTATATCCGCTACATTATACATTACCATCTGCCCCCAACGGAAGATATCTTCACTCACCGCAACGGACGTACAGCACGTATGGATGCCAGCGGCACCGCGATACTAATACTTTCGCCCGCTGAATACCTGCCTCCGTATATTGACCCCGAAATAACAGACGTGCCACTGCCTGCGCAAACAATACTGCCAGAAAAGCCGAAATGGGTAACCCTGTTTATATCGGCAGGAAAAAAGGATAAAGTGAACAAGGTGGATATAGTGGGATTCCTGTCAAAAAAAGGCGGATTGAAGCAGGAAGACATAGGCCTGATAGATGTAAAGGACTTTTCATCGTTTGTGGCGGTGCGCAGAACAAAGGCGGGCTATGCCATGGAACAGGTTAAAGACGAGAAGCTTAAGAATAAGAAAGTTAAGATATATACTGCCCGGTAACCTGCTGTGAAGCGGTGGTTAAGATTCATAATCCATTGTTTGTTGTAATGTGTAAACCCCTAACTTTGCACCCTTGTTAAAAAAAATGACATGGCAGACCTGTCTACTTTCGACCCTAACTCAGTAGGGCTTACATCTAACAATATATTTGGCTTACCTTTTACTGAAGAGGATGCGGAGCTTGTACTATTGCCCGTACCCTGGGAGGTGACTATTTCTTACCGTGATGGTACATCGCGCGGGCCGGAGCATATATTCAATGCATCGCTGCAGATAGACCTGTACGACCCGGATATGACAGATGCCTGGAAGAGAGGGATTTGCATGTTGCCTATTGATAAGGAGATGCGTACCAAGAGTGATTATAAACGTCAGTGCGCCGAACTCATCATCCGCCACCTGGAAGACGGGGGTATAGTGACAGAAAACGAATACCTGACAGGTAAATTAAAAGAAGTAAACGAGAGCTGTACCTGGATGGTAGGCAAAGTGCAGGAGCAAACCGCTGCTTTGTTGAGGAAGGGCAAAAAAGTAGGCCTGGTAGGTGGCGACCATAGTACGCCATTGGGTTTTATCAAGGCATTAACTGAATACCATAAAGATTTCGGCATACTGCAAATAGACGCTCATGCCGACCTGCGTGAGGCGTACGAGAATTTTACATATTCTCATGCTTCTATCATGTACAACGTGCTGAAAGAAGTGCCGCAGGTGAGCAAGCTGGTACAGGTAGGTATACGCGACTATTGTGATGAAGAACTGGTGATGATACGCCAGAACCCCGAGCGTGTTTCCACTTGGTTTGACAAAGAGATAAAAGAACGCCAGTACGAGGGCATTACCTGGAAAGCCATTTGCAAAAACATAATAGACGAACTGCCGGAGAAAGTATATATCAGCTTTGATATAGATGGCCTGGATCCCA
>JACFNS010000279.1 GCA_019454705.1 Taibaiella sp.
AGCCGCTTGTACTCATCAGTATTTGCAGCGGGGTTACCTGTTTGCTGGCGGGTAGGCCTCAACTGCGCCCCCATTGATACATTGGCATTTGTAAACCGGGCGATACCCGTACCCTGCTCCCACATGGTTACATTCTTGCGGGTGTTACGTGCCGTATCAAAGGCATACGGGTCGTAGTTCAGGTTGGCAGTTACGTTAATAACGTTGAAAAGTAAGGTATTAAATGTTACTGCAATATTCTGCCAGTTAAAGGAATCCGCTGCCAGGTTATAACCCGAGTTGATAGCGAAGTTGTCTATCAGCCTGATGTTCTTGTTGCCTGTGCTGTCTTTGGTTGACCTGACCTTAGCCTGCAGGTTGTTGTCAAAACCGAACGCGAGTATACTGCTGAAATTGCCCAGTTGAGCAGGAGCCCCCAGCAGCGAACCCTCGTATGGAGAAACATATTGGGGTTCTCCCCTTGGGTCCAGTATCGTTTCATATCCGAAACGGTAAGGTGCCTTGGCAAAGTCGGGCACGTAGTTAAGCGAAACCCTGGGGGTGAGTACGTGGCGCACACCCATCAGTTTGCCTTTTTTGAACATCTTCAGCCCGTATATACGCGTATTGGCGCTAATGTTGGCGTTGTAGTCCCTTGCACTGTAAAAACCACGGTTAATATCTTGTAATACACTGTCGCCCGTATAGTCATACCTCCTGAATGTCTGGCGGGTGTACCAATATTCATTATAGTTTGCTCCAAATGTCAGGTTGACAAAACGCAGGACGTTATATGAAGCGCTGATAGGTATGGTGTGCTTCATGGCATTGTTGAAATCGCCGATGTTGAGCTTTGATAAACTGAACAGGCTGTCGGTAAAGATCAGTTGGTTCTGCCCTGTAAAAGTGTAACTGGTAGTGATCTTCTCGTACCAACGTGTACCGAGGCTGTTTTTGCCCTGGAAGGGGTTGAACTGGTTGACGAAAAATGACAACTCGGGCAGCGTTACGTTTACCTGTCCCGTAGATGCCTCCTGGCTGTGACGTGCACCTACTGCCAGGGTAAATGGCCTGTTGGCCCAGGATTTTGAGTAGGTAATATTCGACTGGTATTGGTTGTTCAATATCTGTTCTGCATCGTAGGTATTGTTTGCATTGAATGATGAAGTACCCGCGTTTACCGATGCGCTGAACTGCTGTCCCGGACGTGCTTTGGCATCTGTATTATGCAGCCAGCGTACGTTAAAGGCTTTTTCAATTTGCGCACCCGGTTCATACTCTTCCCCTGTTTTATTATACGCATAGGTGAACACAAAGCCACCATTATACTTGTACCGCTTGGCATAGTTGGTACGCCCGCTGGTTTGCCAGCTACCTTTAGAGTATATATTGGCGCGAGCTTCCAGATCCATATATTGCCCCAGGTTGAAGTAGTAACCGCCGTTGAGCAAACCTACCCCACGCCCCTCTTCTATTGTATAAGTCGGCAGCAGAAAGCCCGAACGCTGCCCCTTACTAATGGGGAACAGGCCGAATGGCAGAAATAGTGGTGTCGGCACCTGCTCTACAGTAATATTTGCCGGGCCCGAAGCTACTACCCTGCCGGGTATCACTTTTATTTTCTGCGCCCTGATACCGAAATGCGGCGTGTCCAATGCGCATGTCGTGTATAGGTTGCGATAACCATAAATCGACTGGTCGGGGTTACGCTTCACCTGTCCGCTGAAGACAAAGCCTTCACCATATTGCGTTTTGGGATTGCGGACAATGGCACGTTTACTCTTGAAGTTGTATTGCAATGTATCGTAGGTGAACTTTTCCTGCCCCTGGGCGAAGCTGGGCCGGTCTTTCAGCTTAACAGCAGTATCAGACAATGGCCCGGCCGTCACCATGTTGCTCGACTGGTCGTACACAATCTTACCGGCATTCAGCTCCATATCTTCATAATTCACCTTAGCCTTGCCATACAGGTAGTAGATGTTTTTCTTCATATCCAGCACCGCAGAGTCCGCCGCTTCCGACTTCACTTCTGACGGCAAGGCATCGGGGGATATCTTTATACCCAGCCTTTCTTCCAGGGTTTGCCGGGCTGCAGTATCTACGGTATCGGGTGCAAGAGTAGTATCATTTAACAAACTATCAGGAAGGGAGACTATTGTATCTGTAATTTTCAAGCTATCGGCAAGAGTATCAGACTTGTTGAGGGTGTTTATCTCCAGCGGTTTTTCCTGAGCATAAGTAGTTGCTGTTAAAACAAATGTAAAAATCACCGCCAATATCATAGACAGGCAGTGATTGCTTCGTACCTTTGGCGGAATTGTAGGACGCAGGTTCATCAACGGTCACAAAAATAGTATAGTTATTCGGATACTTAACTTGATGGATTTGTATATTTAACATTTTGCAGACCACTATGCATATTAAGGCCTTAGCTACATTAATAATTTTATTTTTTTCATACACCTCAGTTTTCTCCGCCGACGACACCAAGGTGAAGAAAATAGTGCTGGATGCCGGCCACGGTGGCGACAAACCCGGTGCTATCGGGCATTTCTCCAAAGAGAAGGATATTGCGCTTTCCGTTACATTGTTGGTAGGCGACCTTATAAAGAAAAACCTCAGCGACAGGCAGGTAATATATACACGAACCACAGATGTGGATGTACATTGGGTGGAAAGGCATGAAATAGCCAACCGTGCCAAGGCAGACCTCTTCGTGTCTATTCACGTCAACTCTACCCCCGGCACACGTACAAAAGTCCGCTCAGGGTATAGAACCATTAAAAAGAACGGCAAATCTGTAAAAGTACCCCGCTATGTATATAAATATGACAAAGCTACCGATGCTAACGGTACAGAAACTTATGTGCTGGGTTTAAGCCGTAACTCTCAAAAAGAAGAATCAATAGGAGAATATAGTGACAACCTGGCCGGTGGAGAAAAAGAAGGCCTGATGGACGAAAAAGACCCGATGACCGCTATAATCATCGCCCAGTACTCGCAGGCATTCCTTACCAGCAGCGTAGACCTGGGCACCAGAATACAAGGGAATTTTGCTAAACAAGGCCGTCTTGACAGGGGTGTAAAACAAATAAGCGTAGAAGTGCTTGCCGGTTGTGTAATGCCCGGTGTGCTGGTAGAGATAGGCTTCATCAATAACGTAGAGGAAGAAAAATACATGAACTCGCCCCAGGGGCAGACAGAGATTGCGCATGCTATTTATAACGGCATTTTAGAATATATCAAAGCAGTTGAAAAAAGATAAAAAGAGCATAATTTCCTTCTTTAACCTATAATGTTATATATTCACGGTGCAAACAGCCTTGTAAACAGACTGATAATCGGTGGTTTATAAATTTCAGGGTTTGTTGCATTTTAAAATTGTTTCGTTTATCTTTAAGCTCGTTAAAATATAATGTGCTAATGAAAGCCCGTTTAAAATCTATTGTCTTGTCTGCAGCCACAGTTATGGCGGTATTTGGTACTGTAACTTTTAGTTCCTGCGACCCGGATCCTTGTAAATCTATTGTTTGCGCTTATGGTGGCACATGCGCCGAGGGCGATTGTATCTGCCCTTCAGGCTACGAGGGTACGCATTGCGAAATAGTGACCAGGGAAAAATACAGGGGCGTATGGACAGTATTTGAAGATGGTACATCTACTAACCCGGCACAATATGAAATATCGTTTGTGAATGGTGAAGGTGCTACTGACATGACCATCACGAACTTCTACAACAGGTTCCCCGGCAACAATGTGAATGTCCGTGTGAAAGGTGACAGCCTTTTCATACCTCAACAAATAGTTAACGGCTATGTGATAGAAGGATGGGGCACCCTGAAATGGGAGGACTTCTACCCTGAGCATGGCGAACTGACTGTTCATTACAAAATAGTAAACCCCGAAGGTGTTACTAATGACTTTGGTGTGAATACCGGCTTCCCTTCAAAGTGGAACAGGTAATTTATTTTATTAAACATATTCGAATCCCGCTGTTCATACAGCGGGATTTTTTTGCTTAATGTTCTCTATTTGAATAGCAATGCAACGGCAACCCCATTCTTGTCCATGGCACTTATAGTGCGGTAAAGGCCTATAAAAATGAAGCTGCGATATATCTGCTAAAAAGAAGTACAGCATCGCCTTAACCAGATAAG
>JACFNS010000280.1 GCA_019454705.1 Taibaiella sp.
TGCTACTATTGTACTATCCACCTTCCCGAAATTACCTCCTACATACAGCTTGTCTCCAGCCTTGTCCACATACAGTTCATACACCTCGCCATCAGTTCCTTTCCCCATAGGTTTGGCATAGCTTACCCATCCGTACCCCGGCTGTATCCATGCCAGTTCATCAACAGTAAAGCCATATTCAGTGGCCCAGGCAAATAGTTCAGGGTAGTTCATTTCGCGTACATAGGCCAGGTTGGTTTGTGCTGCTATCTTGCGTGATACCTGTTCAAACCCTGTCGCTTTTACTAAGTAGCCTACTGCGCAGAAGTTATCGTACTTATCTATAAATATGGGTGTACGATAGTTGTATTGGTCGTTGACAGGGAAGTTGCCTTCGTGCCAGTATTGATTGAGGTGCGCCAATGCATTCAGCCTGTTGGCTTGCTGTTGTGCTGATAAGTGGGAAGTACTGCGTGCCCGCAATGTTTGCTCTACCAGCGACAGGTGGGTGCGTATCCATTCATGCTCGCTACGGTTGTCGTATTCAGGGTATGCCAGTTGATTCACATCGGGCTGCTCTGTCCAGCATTTGTTTACCTCGCAAAGCTTTTCATAAGCCGGTTTTGATTTTCCGAAACCTGTGTATGTGATACAAAGGAGTAATAGTGTAACAATTGTCTTCATAAGCGTTGATTTTTTATAATTGTAATTTACCCGTACAATGCGAGTTGATTGTCTGCCCAATGTCATTAAATATCTAAAATATAAGACATCCGACTGTTCTTTTAAGTTGGGGTTAAAAGATTGCTTTCTTATTTTCGCCGCACAAACAATACTATGGTACAAGAACTGATACTGGCTGCCTGGGTCGACCGGGAACTGCTGAAAGACGATACATATAAAAACGCCGTTCGCGCGGTAATAGAAGAAGTGGATAAAGGCCGCCTGCGTGTAGCCGAGCCCGATGGTGACAACTGGAAAGTGAACGAATGGGTAAAACAAGCCATACTGATGTACTTTGGCATACAGCCCATGCAAACATGGACTATGGAGCCCTTTGAGTTTTATGATAAAATGCTGCTGAAGAAAGATTATGCAGCACTGGGCGTACGTGCCGTGCCACACGCCGTAGCACGCTATGGAGCGTACCTGGCTAAAAACGTAGTGCTGATGCCGTCTTATGTAAACATTGGCGCTTATGTAGATGAGGGCACTATGGTGGACACATGGGCCACCGTAGGCAGTTGCGCACAGATAGGAAAAGGTGTACACCTGAGTGGTGGTGTGGGGATAGGCGGCGTATTGGAGCCTCTGCAGGCCAGCCCGGTGATTATAGAGGATGGCGCTTTCATCGGCTCTCGGTGTATAGTGGTAGAGGGTGTGCGTGTGGAAAAAGAAGCCGTGCTGGGGGCTAACGTTGTGCTGACGCAAAGCACCAAGATTATAGATGTAAGCGGTAGTGAACCTGTAGAATACAGGGGCCGTGTACCCGCCCGCAGCGTGGTGATACCCGGCAGCTATACCAAGAAGTTCCCCGCGGGCGAATATGGTGTAGGTTGTGCTCTTATCATCGGACAGCGTAAGGAGTCGACCGACAAAAAAACGAGCCTGAACGATGCGCTGAGGGATTTCGGAGTTTCGGTTTAAGGTAGTCGTGAGTTGTGAGTCATGAGTCGTCAGTGCCGAAATGTTAACTCGGTTATCAATGTCTATTTTCATTTGCCTTGTTGAGCTTACTGACGTTCGGTTGTTAACTACTTGCGATTCGGGTTTAACTGTTAGCAATATAGCATCTTTGCAAGCGCCTGATAATAAGTTACTTAGAGCCTGTTTGTTAACTTTTGTTAAGTAAAACTGTTTTCTTTCGGGAAATAATTTTTCAAGCAAAACGCCCCTCGTTGAGGGGCGTTTTGCTGTATAAGATATGGGGCATAATGATTTAGCCCGTGGTGGAGGGTGGTTCATGCGGATATGTTTTACATAGCAAATTTACAATTTTTATTTTATTTTTACAAAAAATTATTTATATTAAATGTCCAATAAAAAATCCTCTATGTTATACGGTGATATTGTAAATGTGGTTGCGCCGGGGTAGTTATGGGTGAATGTTTGCGGGAACCTCGCCTTTTCATTCTTACTGTATTTTAATTCATAAGCTTTTAATGTTCCTTCAGTCTCTTCGATAAGGTCTATTTCCTGCTGTTGTGTTGTGCGCCAAAAATAGAATTCCGTGTCAGCACCCATGTATTGCAACTTCTTCATTCGTTCCGCAATTACGAAATTTTCCCACAATGCACCCGTATCTACCCTGGAGTGTACAGCGGAAAAATTCCCGATAACGGCATTGCGAATACCGCAATCGTAGAAGTATATCTTTTTGCCTTTTTTTATTTCATTCCTTACGTTCCGGTTAAGGGCGGGCAGACGAAACACCACGTATGCCTTTTCCAGCAAGTCTATATATTTTTCCACTGTTTGCTTGTCGGCGCCTATTGTTTGTCCGAGCTCGTTGTAACTCACCTCGCTGCCCACCTGCAGCGCCAAAGCCTTAATGAGTTTGTCGAGTAACAACGGTTTTTTAACCTGCTCCAGCATCAGCAAATCCTTGTAGAGGTAACTGTTGGCCAACAGCTTAAGCAAGATTTTTTCTTCGCCAGGCTTGGTAACAATTTCCGGGTAGTAACCATACACCAGGCGATGGTCAACCAGGCTTTTCTCCTTTAGCAGGCCGTGATGAGCAACCATTTCCTGGAAACTCAGCGGGTAGAGCATATATTCATATTTCCTTCCGGTTAAAGGTTCGTTTACCTGGCTTGACAATTCAAATGCTGAAGACCCGGTTGCTATTACCTGCAGATGGCTGAACCGGTCGGTAATAATCTTTAGAGTCAACCCAATATTCTGAATCCTTTGCGCTTCATCAATATAGACGACTTCATTATCACCAATCACATACTTCAGCTTTGCTGCCGAAGTTTCTGTGAGGGATTCACGCACATCCACATCATCACCGTTGAGGTAAAGCCATTTTTTACCCAGGTCATTGACTAATTTCCCGATAAGTGTTGATTTGCCTACCTGTCGCGGGCCAAAAAGCAAAATCGCTTTACCTTTAAAAAGGTTTTTTTTTACCAGTTCCAGCAAAGTCCTGTTTATCATTTTTTTAGATTACAATCTCTAAATTACATAATAATTTTAGATTAAAATCTAAAATTTTCATATTATTCTTAGATTTCAATCGCATAATATCATGCTAAAATGATTAGGACTATTACTTGGATTCCGCCCATAGGTATTATGGGTAATAATATGGAACTGTGGTACTATCCCCACCATATGTATCGCAATAAGTCGATCTCAAGACGTAATTGTTCTTCTGAAATCTCGTATGGATTCTCAGGGTCTTCACTGTAACAATCACAGCTTGTAAATATCCTACCAATCATCCTTTCGAATTTTGGATCGAATGAAACAGCGTTATCTCTATCACTTTCCCATTGAGCAAAATATTGGTCAATGAATATTTTTACATCAATTTGTCGTGTTAGGAACAAGTCAAGAATATGTTTATATGTAGTCTCACACATTAACATGAAGAATTTAGCTACAGCGTAAATCTAAACAATGTTACCGTAGCTTTTATTGTTTTTTGTCAGAGAAGAACTTCACCTTTGAGCAAAGCATAAATTGATTATCTTTAATGCAAATACCATCCTATGAAGCTGATATTTACGTTAATCGCTATTCTGCTTTATAATACTGCCTATACGCAATGGATTTTTGAGAATACGTTTGAAAGCCCAAAGAACATATACAATGATCGCTTCATTATTGACACCGCAAATTATCCCAATAATATATGGCAAATAGGAGAGCCGCAAAAAACAACATTTAATTCAGCTCATTCGTATCCTAATGCAGTTATTACAGATACTATTAATGCCTACCCTGTTAATGACACTTCAGTATTTTATTTCAAAGTAGTAAGCTATCATCCACCGGGTTTACCACAACACTGGTACGAACTAGTTGGATTTTCATTTAATTATCGCTTGGACATTGATTCGGGAGAGATTGTCAAAGTAGAAATTTCTACAGATAGCGGCATGCATTGGGTTAACCTACTGGAAGAGGACACAACCTATG
>JACFNS010000281.1 GCA_019454705.1 Taibaiella sp.
TAACGCTCGGCGTGCCCCCTACCCTGTCTCTGAAGTGTATATTAATCCACTTGATACCGGCTTCTTTTTTGGAAAGTACGGATACCAATATATTAGCCAGGTGAAAGGTAGGTGGTACTTTGTCTACTATTTTCTGCATAACAGACCTATGTATAAGCCTGTATGGCACGTTAGCATCGCGTACCCATTGCCCGGTTGCAAAAAAAGTAAAAATGGTAACGAACCTGGAAATTAATGACCTTTTTAAACCATCGTCCCTCGTTTGCCTGTAACCATAAATAGCCTTGTTGGTTTGCGCAGCCTGTACAAATTCCGGAAAGTATTCAGGCGCACATTGGCCATCAGAATCTATTTGAAAAATCCACTCTGCACCGTTATTTAAAGCCAGTTTATAGCCATATATACAAGTCTGGCCATGGCCCGAATTGGGCTTGTCAATTATTTTTATCTGTGGGTATTTAGTTTCGTATTGCCTCAATATGCCCATGGTACCATCCTTAGAGCCGTCATTCAATATACAGAAGGTGTACCCGGCAATATTTTCAGACAAAGACTTTTCCCATTCATCTATTACACTGCCTATGGCCTCTTCTTCATTATATACGGGCATTATCACCCAAAGGTTATTGATGGACATACCTGTTTTTAATAGTGTTAAAAGTAGCCAACGCACGCTCTATCACTTCATCAGTATTGTAATAGGTGTACTCTGCCAGCCTGCCGCAAAAGTATATATGATTCTTTTGGGTTTCTACTTCGGCCAGGGCTTTATATTTTTCATACAACTCTTTATTTACAGGGCGCGGAATGGGATAATACGGGTCGCCCTCAGCCTTAGGGTATTCGTACGAAATGACCGTGTGGGGGTGCTGCTGTTTGGTAACATGTTTTATCTCAACAGTTCGGGTATAGTCGTGCTCATTAGGGTAATTAACCTGCACACAGGGCTGTACCAACTCCTGTGCCACTTCTTTAAATTCAAAATCCAGCGACCGCCATGGCAGTTTACCATAACAGCACCCAAAGTATTCATCTATAGCGCCGGCATATACCGTGGCGAACTGAGGCTTTATCTTATCCTTAATCGCTGTGTAGTCTGTCTCCAGCATTATATCAATATTGGGATGATCGGTCATTCTTTTAAACATCTCAGTAAAGCCTTTTGCAGGTGTTACCTGGTGTTTATGGTCCACATACCGCTCATCTGTATTAAGCCTGATGGGTATACGGCCTGCTACTGATGCGGCCAGGTCGCGCGGGTGAATTGCCCATTGTTTTTGCGTGTATCCCAGGTAAAATGCTTCGTACAACTCACGACCCACTCTTGATAGTACAAACTCCTCCGAATTAGCAGGGTTTTCTATCTTCTCCCGCTTTTCTTCAAGCAGTTGTGCTGCTTCCTCAGCTGTCATCTCGGGCCTATTAAAAAATTGCCTTAATGTAAGCAGGTTGATAGGAAACGGGAATAACTCTCCCCTGGTAGATACTTTCACAAAATAGTCTCCGGGTATCCAATCAGTAAACTCAGAGAGATATTGTAGTAACTCTTCTTTATTTGTTCTGAAATAATGTGGCCCATAACGGTGAATAAGCACACCCGACTCATGATGCATATCATAACAGTTACCTGCGATATGGTTTCTCTTTTCTACTATCAACACCTTCCACCCTAGTATAGTTGCAGCGCGTTCAGCCATCACACATCCCACCGGGCCGGCCCCTACGATTAAAAGTTGGTAGTTAGTATCCTCAGACATTGTTTATATAAGTAATTGTTTGTAAACTGATTTTTTTAAAAGACAGGCAGGACTATACTTTTATTGTGGCATGCGAACTAATTTGAATTTATCATCGGCAGACATCACCTCAAAACCTGTAGGCGTATTAATGTATAAGACAGCGTAAGAAAAATTATACCGATGTTTCAAATCCAATAGTTTTTCGTCATTTATTACCCGATAATTATCATTATAATCACCTACTACATTAAAACCGCTTTGCTGAGGTACACCATAGCAGTTTACCAAGCGTTCATACCACTCCTTCATTGCATTATCCTGAAATGGAAAAGCTTTGAAATCTACAACAATGCTTCGCCCTGCAAAAAGCCTGACCTCTCCCCACATGGGAGGGGTTATAAAAATAGCGTCTTCCTCAGTTTTTTTTCGAATATACATTATTATTTCACTGCTTGCAAAATAGGACTTTCGATCCAGGCGAAAGTAGTTTGAAATCTTTG
This sequence comes from Taibaiella sp., assembly GCA_019454705.1. GTDB lineage: Bacteria > Bacteroidota > Bacteroidia > Chitinophagales > Chitinophagaceae > UBA5543. Next base: position 2,240 of record JACFNS010000281.1, read on the forward strand.
TGTTGTATGCATCTTTTTTGGCGGTTAAGTAGGTACGTAATGACCTGCTCGTAAGCATTAACACGATAGTGACAAGTAAGACAGGCAACACGGACAGCTTAATAAACCGAGGGTAATAATTTGCAGCAAGTAATATTAACAGGAGAAAAACAACCCATGGAAGTAGTTGCAGCAGAGGGTGTATCAGCCCCATCAAAACGACGATAATAGTTACGATAGCAAGGTCTGTTAAAATACCGGTTGTGCCGCTGCTTTTAACCCGCGATGTCAATGCGATAATTATCTGGCTGCAAAACATTACAATTGCATTTGCAGTTGCAAACAGCAGTGCTAATTGCTTCCAACCCCTAAACTTATATGTGGGAATATTACCTGCAAATACAACCAGGCCCAGCCATTTCAGAAAATATAATAACCTGAACGTCTGCGCGGTTGTCCACAACCGGCTCGGAAAGACTTCAACGAACAAGTACCCTCCAATACATAGCAAAAGAATCGCAATTGAGAAAAAGGCTATTCCATTGTCGTAACCAGCATTACGTACTCTGCGGGAAACAAAGGCAATTGTAGCTGATAGCAGAAAAGCAGCTGCATAGTAATAATTCTCAATTTTGAAAGTGCTCGGCAAATAATGGTGTGGGTGACGTAGATATGCAAGGATGTATATGAACTGATCTGAACTAAGCCTTGGTCCAGTTTTTTCTAAATACAGAATGAGGGTTATTGCCAACACCAACAGAAGAAAGCTCAGAAATAATGATGCCAAATATTGACTACACAAACGTTTTTCATATATAGCGACGACTATAAACGTGAACAATAATAAAAAGCCGGCTTCCAACCCCATTAATGGATGAAATATTGTCGCCACTATACAAAGTACTGTACTGGTTACAATTCTCTTGTCTAATGTTGCCCAAACTGCCCCCATTAACAAAGGGGTGGTTATTGCAGCTGGCATCAGCATATTGTAAAATATCTCTGCATTCCACCCTTGCGAGAAAGTTACAGACAACATAGTTGCTGCTGAAGCATATACTCCTGATAACGGTGAACTATTATATAATTTCGAAGCAAATAAATATGTTATTGTTGAGATTGATACTTTAACAGTCATTGTGAATAAAAAGAAGACAAGAGGTAAATTCTCTTTCTTACCGGCTAATGCTGCCAATAGTTCGGAATACCCGAACCTGGTTACCGAAGTACTTGCTGAATTGACGAAAAAATCGCTTATAAGATAACTGCTATCCAAAGCGCGATATATAAGCGGCAACTGTTCAACGTGGTCTGCTACGCCATAGCCTTGATATTTGATAACAGTGATTATGACACCAAACAATATTGCCGTAAGCAAATATCCAAACCGGTAAACATTGGCTCTATAGTTCATAATATACCCGCTACAGGGTTTATCGATTCAAAATATTAAAAGTGAATAAGGCGATAAAAATAAAAAAGACACGCCATAAGGGCATGTCTTTTTAAATCTTTACCGGTATATATTAACCGGCATTTTCTTCATTAGCTTCTGCAGCTGCGTCAGATGCATCTTCTGCATCTATTTCAGCTTCTGCTTCGGCAACAGCAGCTTGTGCTTTAGCTGCCATCTTCTCTTCTACTTTCTTAACAGATTCAGTCATTGCAGCATGACGCTTTTCAGCTTTGTGCTTGCGATGCGCTTCCTCACGTTCAGCTACCAGCTTCTCGTGGTCAGAATTCCATGCTTCGAATTTCTGCATAGCCGTGCTCTCATCAAACAGGCCGAGGCTTACACCACGCATCAGGTGCTTCAGGTACAATACCCCTTTGAAAGATAAGATACGGCGGCAAGTGTTAGTGGGCTGGGCACCATTCTGCATCCAATGCAATGAACGCTCACG
>JACFNS010000282.1:0-2476 GCA_019454705.1 Taibaiella sp.
GACAACAACGTCAACATCACTACGGCATATAAGATTACAGAGCCCGGCCAGGAAGTAGAAATGCAGGTTTCTCAGAAACTGCACGAAGGACTGGTAGCAGGTGGCTTCTTACCCGCAAGTGTTGATTACGACGCTTTTGTAAAAGACCATATACAAAGCTCACAAACAGTACTGCCTACCATATCCGACGACCTGGTGAACGGTGCCAAATGGGCGACGATAATATCGCTGATAGCTATCTCTATATACATCCTGCTGCGTTTCCGCAAATGGCAGTATTCACTCGGTACTATCGTATCGCTGTTGTTCAACATAGCGGCTACACTGGCGGTATTCTCTTTCCTGCGTGGCGTAGTGCCTTTCGCACTGGAGATAGACCAGCACTTCATCGCAGCGATACTGACCGTTATCGGTTTCTCAATGAACGATACCGTAATCGTATTCGACCGTATACGCGAGTACTTCCGCAAGAATCCTAACGGCGAACCAACTACCATCATCAACAACGCCGTTAACGATACACTGCCCCGTACGGTCATGACATCACTCACCGTATTCTTAACGGTGCTGATACTCTTCATCTTTGGCGGCGAAGTAACACGCGGTTTCGCATTCGCGATGCTGATAGGTGTACTTACCGGTACCTTCTCTTCTATCTTCGTTGCAGCCCCCATACTGGTAGATATGGACAAATCGGGCAAGCTGAAACAAGAAGTGGACCGCGAGGCGCAAATAGAAGAGCTGAAAAAAATGGCATAAACTGTTCTCGATACTTCAGTTATTGCAAAAATCCCCCGGCATCGTCCGGGGGATTTTTTATTGCCCCCTTTGCAGTACATTTGTAGCACATACTTATGCTCGAAAACTTTTTTGAACATCTCGGCCGTATCGCATTCATGCTCAGGGACAGCCTGCGCAAACCTGAAAACACCCGCGTGTACTGGAAGGAATTTATGGAGCAGTGCAACGACATCGGCATACGCTCCCTGCCCATCGTGGTGATCATCTCCTTCTTCCTCGGCGCCGTACTTACTATACAAACCGCTTACCAACTGGTGAGCCCCCTGGTGCCCAAGCCCGTTATCGCACAAATCAACCGCGACAGTACCATACTCGAGCTTTCGCCTACCGTGATATGTATAGTGCTGGCCGGCGTGGTAGGTGGCAAAATAGCCTCCGAGCTGGGCAACATGCGCGTGAGCGAACAGATAGACGCGCTGGAGATAATGGGTATCAATACCAAAACATACCTGGTGCTGCCCAAAATTGTGGCGGCCCTTATAATGGTGCCCTGCCTCATCACCCTGTCTATAGCCATCAGCATATTTGGCGGATATATCGCCGGTAGTTTTTCCAGCATCATCAGCGAGCAGGAATTCCGCCAGGGGCTTACTATGGATTTTATGCCCTACAACCTCTTTTTTGCCATGGCCAAGTCCGTCACATTCGCGCTCATCATCACCATCATACCCGCCTACTATGGCTACTATGTCAAAGGTGGTGCACTAGAGATAGGCCGCGCCTCTACTACTTCTGTTATCGTCAGTTGCATCCTCATCCTGCTGATGGATTATATCCTGTCGGTGCTGCTGCTTTAAATTCAAAAGTCAAAAGTAAAAAGCCAAAAGTGAATTGTCATGTCGAGCATAGCGAGACATCTCCTGAACCTATGCACTGTAGCTGATTATACGCTCCGGTGGGCTCACTCGCGTGGGATGTTTTGAATTTTTACTTTTTACTTTTGAATTTTATTGTCCCGCCGTCCCTACTACTATCGAACTTCAGTGGCGTTGGCACCGTTGATCTTCGGATTCCTATACGGCATTTTCCCACCTTTCACTATCTTACAGCCTCGTTACACTACCCAAATGCTGAAAGAATCTGAAATAGAATACGGCTTCGTCGGAAAGCTGCAGGATCTCAAATACACCTACCGCGGTGACATACGCGACAGGGCGGCGCTGGAACAAAACTTCCGTGAAAAATTCGAAGCCCTCAACCGTGTCAGACTCACTAATGCAGAATTTTACCGCCTGCGCGATGAAATTGTCAATGCCGATGTATTCACCGCCTCCAAAACACTACGTGAGCGCAATGCATTTATACGAGAGGATGGTACTCCGTTACACTACACCCTAGTGAATATAAAAGACTGGTGCAAAAACGACTACGAGGTCATCAGGCAATTGCGCATCAATACCGAAAACAGCAATCACCGCTACGATGTAATGCTGCTGATAAACGGCATACCCGTGGTGCAGATAGAGCTAAAAACACTGGAGGTAAGCCCGCGCCGCGCCATGCAGCAGATAGTGGACTATAAAAGCGACCCCGGCAATGGCTATACCAACAGCCTGCTGTGCTTCGTGCAGTTGTTCATCGTCAGCAACCGCTCTACTACGTACTACTTTGCCAACAACCGCAACCAGCATTTCAGTTTCAATGCCGACGAACGTTTCCTGCCCGTATATAAATA
>JACFNS010000282.1:2486-4115 GCA_019454705.1 Taibaiella sp.
TATGCCGACGAAAAGAATAATAAGATCAACCACCTGCACGACTTTGCGGAGAAATTCCTCGGCAAGTGTCATCTCGGCGAAATGATCAGCCGCTACATGGTATTGGTAGAGAGTGAGCAAAAGATGCTCATCATGCGCCCTTACCAGGTATATGCGGTAAAGAATATAGTGGAATGTATAGAGCAGAACCGGGGCAACGGTTATATATGGCATACCACAGGCAGCGGTAAAACGCTCACCTCTTTCAAGGCATCCACTTTGCTCAAGGACAACCCCGATATAGAAAAATGCCTCTTTGTGGTGGACCGTAAAGACCTCGACCGCCAGACCCGCGAAGAGTTCAACAAGTTCCAGGAGGGATGCGTGGAGGAAAACACCAATACCGAAACATTGGTGCGCCGCCTGCTGTCCACCAACTATGCGGACAAGGTAATAGTAACTACGATACAAAAGCTGGGCATAGCGCTGGACCCCGACCATAAAAAGAATTATAAAGAGCGCCTGCTGCCGCTTAGCGACAAGCGCATCGTGTTTATCTTCGACGAGTGCCACCGTTCGCAGTTTGGCGAAAACCACAAAGCCATAAAAGAATTTTTCCCTAATGCGCAGCTATTCGGTTTTACAGGTACGCCCATCTTCGACGATAACGCCACCTACACCAAAATAGAAGGCGAAGAAGAATCGTATAAGACCACCGAAGATATTTTTCAGAAAGAACTACACGCATATACCATCACCCATGCTATAGACGATGGCAATGTACTGCGCTTTCATATAGACTATTTCAAGCCCGAAGACGGGGCCAACCTGCGCCCCGGCGAACCGCTGGCAAGGCAGGCAGTAGCCGAAGCCATACTGGCCAAGCATAATGCCGCTACCAACGAGCGCAGGTTCAACGCCGTGCTGGCTACCGCTTCTATCAACGATGCCATCGACTATTACAACCTGTTTAAAGAAATACAGGCGCAGCGCAAGGTTGAAGATGAGGAATACAATCTCCTGAACATAGCCTGCGTATTCTCTCCACCTGCCGAGGGCAATAAAGATATACAACAACTGCAGGAAGACCTGCAGCAGGAGAAAGAAGACAACAAGGTAGAGCCCGACAAAAAGAAAGAAGCGCTCAAAGCCATCATGGCCGACTATAACGCGCAGTACGGCACCAACCATACGATTAACGAATTTGACCTCTACTACCAGGACGTACAGAAGCGCATCAAAGACCAGCAATATACCAATGCCGACTATCCGCACAAAAACAAGATAGACATAGTAATAGTGGTGGATATGCTGCTCACAGGGTTCGACTCCAAATACCTGAACACCCTGTATGTGGACAAGAACCTGAAATACCACGGGCTGATACAGGCCTTCTCGCGCACCAACCGTGTGCTGAACGATACTAAACCTTACGGCAATATACTGGACTTCCGCAGCCAGGAGAAAGCCGTGGACGAAGCCATCAAACTTTTCAGTGGGGAAAAAGACGAGGGCCATGCGCGTGAAATATGGCTGGTAGACCCTGCCCCCGTAGTGATACAGCACTATGCCAATAAAGTGAAGGAACTGGAACAATTTATGGAGGCGCATGGGCTGGAATGTAAGGCCGACCAGGTACACAATCTGAAA
>JACFNS010000283.1 GCA_019454705.1 Taibaiella sp.
TTGTTGATAAGCAAAACCTATTTTCATCCATGCGCGGGGAGCCATATTACGAATTTCGTAAGCTTCGGTTAGCGGCATCATTGTATTGACGGCTGCGCTGTATTTATTGTCTTCTATATAAGTAAGCCCCAGTTCGTAACGTGCATCATTCTCGTATTTGGAAGCTGGCTTGCTGCCTATCATGCCTGAAAGTATCTCTGCTTTACCTTTGTTGTCGCCTGACAAACCAAGTATTACTGCTTTCTGATAACGGGCATAGTCTGCATCGGGTGTATTAGCCACTATTACTTTGTCATACAGTGCTACAGCCTTTTTATAATCTTTTTGCATGAATACGGCATCAGCTTCCTGCAGGACGGTTGAGGTGATAAATAATGAATCTGTTGAGGCATCAGCATTGTAACGCGCTTTACTGAAATACTCCTGGGCTTCTTTGAACGTGGATAATTCCATCGAGGCATGCCCCATAGTGATAAAGGCATTTCTTTCAGTAGCATCCGGGCTCAGCATGGTTACCCATTCTTTTCTACCGGGGCTGTTTACAAAGCGGTTGCCGTACTCAATAGCCATTTTGTAATTCATAGCCCTGTAAGCAAGATCTGCTTTCCAGAAATAGGATGCCGCTTTATATACAGGGTCTGTACCGGTAGTAACAGACATGTCCAGCAGGCTGTCAGCAAAAGTAAAGTTGCCCGCCTGCATCTGCTGCATGGCATACCCGTACGTTACTTTTTGATATATCCTGTTGTAATTATTATCACGGTTCTGTACATCGCTCAGTGCATCATATGCTTCAGCATAGTTGCTGGTGCGTATCAGCAGGTCTGATAACATTGTTTTGGCTTCGTCGGTATATTTTGAGTTGGGAAAGTCAGCAAGCAGCAGGTTGACGTAATATATAGCGTCGCTGTTGTAACCCAATTCGTACGATAGCCTTGCAGCTATAAGCATGGACGCTTCTTTCTGGCCAGGGTTGAATGGCATGTCCGCACAGATGCTGAAGGCATTGCGCGCACTTTTTTTATCCCCTGTTTTCAGATAACAATCGCCCAACAGGTAGGTAGAGCTCTGCCCCAACGAGTCCCTGGTTTCGCCCAGTTGCTGAAAATAGTCAATAGCATCTTCCCACTCCTGCAACTGGTAGTAGCAATATGCCATTTCGTACAGGTCCTCTTTTCTTATTCTTTCGGTATTGTCGTAATAGTATTCGAAGTAGGGCAGCGCCTCGGTGTAATTTTTATCTTCAAAATACACCTGTGCTGCCAGCAGGTGAAGTTCGTTGTGATAGAAGGACTTTTCACTACGATTAATCAGTTTCAGCGCATCCTGCAGTGCCTTTTGCCTGTTGCCGGTGAAGTAGTGTATCTCGGCGATGTAGTAGGGTACTATGTTGCTATATTCCTTTTTATCTTCTATGCGGTTGAAGCTATTGAGTGCGTCTTTATAGTTGTTTTTGTTATATGCCAGCAGCCCATAATAATAGTTGCCAGCATCATAATACTTACCGCCCAATTCTCTTACAGATGCCAATAATGGCTCCGCCTCTGTAAACTGGCTATTGTTGAAATAGCAATACGCCAACTCGAACTTGGCATTAATAACTTCCTCGTTTGAGAGATTTGCTACGCCTGCAAGTTCATAATATTTTATTGCATCGGCATACCTGTTGTTTCTAAAATAATTCTGTGCCAGACCATATGCCGCCCGTTGTTTATACGCGGGGTTAGCCGTGTGTTGTATAAAATAGAGCGCTACACTTTCTGCATCTGTATCCTGCATATTCAGCAGCGATATGGTTTTTACATAGCCGGCTTTATCCCTTTCGCTTTGAGATATAGGCGTTGTCGCTGAGCGGGGCTGTTGCATAAACATATCGGCTGCTAAAGCTGCATTTCGATATTGTTTTTGCGCCAATAGTTCTTCAGCGTGTTTCAATTGCCGGTTGCCAGCCATATGCGGCGTGTGCAACTGCGCATTCGCCCTGTTGGTCAGCAACAGGAAAGAGATACACGCAGCAACGAAACTATGGGCAATCTTTCTATCCTTGTAAAATGTCATTCAACTATTTAATAGTTAAAAGTTCCATGTAGCGTTCAAGCTCGGGAACAAAGGTAGCTGAAAAACACGTGTATTATCAAGGCGTTCTATATAAAATATATTGTTCCTGTTGTAAACATTTGTTAAACTCAAAGTTGTTTCAAAATTGGAATTTTTGCTGATGTCAAAGCGTTTGCGGATAGAAAGGTCAAGCCTGTGGTAGTACGACAGCCTGCCACCATTGATGTCGTTGGCATAAATAATTCCTATCTGCCCGTTTTGTTGCAGGTAATTGGTAGCTATACCATTTTGTTGCAGGTTGTTTTCTTCATAAAAACCCTGTGTTTGTGTGAAGGGGAAAGGAGAACCCATATTAAAGCGGGCTGATATTTCCCAATCCCTCTTCTTGCCTGCTGTGTACGAGCTCAACAAGTTGATGTTCCAGCGCCTGTCGAATGGCGGAGGATATGTAGCCACTTCTGTTACGCCCACCAGCCCTGTCTCACCGGTTACAGGATTGCGCACTGTCGTCACTTTATTGCCGTCCAATACCAGTGTTTTATACTTTATCTGCTGATATGATACTACACCCCAGAAATATAAGCGCTTCATACTGTAACGTGCCGACAGGTCGATACCATAAGCCTCGCCTGCACCTGAAGTAAAATCAGGATCTTGTACATTCACTTTGATACGGCTCAGTTCTATGTTCTGGTAAAAGTTTTTATACCAGGGCTCCAGGTTCAGTTCTACGTTCTTAATATCTACTTCTATGCCAAATAAACCATGGTAGGCACGCTGCAGGTTCGACTTTACCCTTTCGTTATCAGTATTAGGTATTGCCTGGTCAGGGCTTAGTACGAAGCCATTAAAGAAGTTGACGATATCCCTGTCGCTTTTTGTGCTCAATATGTTTTGAGAATAAAGACCACCGGCGGCTTTAAATCGTATGTTGGATGTAGCGTTGTATTTTAAGCCTATACGGGGTTCAGGTGTAAACACGTCTAATGAAGAATAGTACTGCATACGGAAGCCGGGCTCCATAATCAATTTGTCGCCAAAGTTTTTGCGATATACGGCGAAGAGGGAACCCAATGTATTCCTGCGGTCGAGCGTAGTGTTAACTCCTAAGCTATTCGCATAGTCCAGTTGCGTGTACAGGCCGCTTACTTCAAAACCGTATTTCAACTGGCTGTAACCCTTGAAGAAATATGTGAAGTCAATACCACCTTCAAAACCTTCTATAGAGCTTGCCCTGTTGCGGAAGGTAATCTCATTAGTACTTATGTTGTATTTAGAGTAGGCAAACTTACCGTTGATGAGTGCGGAACTAGTACCTGGCGTAATTACAAATGTAGCGCCCCCGCCGGTTGCCTGCCAGTTGAATTCAGCATTCACCATTTTGGTATTGGGATTGATGCTCTTTGCTTTATCATCAAAGTTGAAACCGAATAAATTCAGCTTGCTACCATTATCTGCATTGATAGTCACTTTACCATAAATGTCTGTAAAGCTGTAAGGCAGGCCCGATTTAAATGGCTCTCCCAGGCTACCGTATATAGACTTAGAGGTGTTGTCAAGGTAGCTATGTTTTACTGACAACAAGAACGTACTAGACGCCCCACCTTCTCTTTTGGCTTTGGCTATCGGGCCTTCCACCATAGCACGAGCCATTATTGGAGACAAGGACAGTTTGCCTGAATGACGGTTCTTATTGCCATCTTTGGTAGTTATATCAACTATGGCAGAGGTGCGGTTGCCATATTGCGCATTAAAACCAGCAGTCTGTATTTCTACATTTCGTATAGCATCCGTTTCAAACACAGAGTAGAGACCTATAGAGTGGAATGGATTGTATATTGTAATACCATCCAGCATAATGCCGGTTTGTGTAGGTGAACCACCACGTATATATAATTGACCGCCTTGGTCTCCTGTAAATATTACGCCAGGCACTACTTGCAGGTATTGTGCTATGTCGGGCTCCCCACCAGTGCTGGGCAACATTTTCATTTCTCGTGGTGTAACGGTTATAGTACCTGCATTTATCTGTGTTATTTTCTCGGTTTT
>JACFNS010000284.1 GCA_019454705.1 Taibaiella sp.
AGCTTTCGTAGCAAGCCTCTACGTCACGTATCATGGGGTGGTACGATGCGTTGTCAGCACCGCTGTATTTAAGTTTGTTTGCTTCCACTATGCGTTCATCTTCGCAATGCGTTGCAATCAGCAATTCCGCTTCGCCGAAGATTTTGTTCAACGTCATATGGTTATCTACCAGCATATTGCCGGTGCTGCTGCCCATAAATATTTTGATGCCGCATACATCTTTCTTCTTTTCGTTGGTCTTCAGTACTTCCTCCACATTATCGTTAGATACGCCCATGAAGAATGAGTAGTTAGCAGCACTGCGGAATTTAGCCAGGTTGTATTTTTCTTCCAGCAGTTGTTGTGTCAGCGCAGCAGGCCTTGTATTAGGCATCTCCATAAACGATGTAACGCCACCGGCAACTGCCGCTGTAGATTCAGTTTCCAGCGATGCTTTGTGTGTTAGCCCCGGCTCGCGGAAGTGTACCTGGTCGTCTATTACACCGGGCATCGTGTGTAATCCCTCTGCATTTATTTCCCTTGCCCTTTGGGGGGTGTCTATCACACCGCCTATCTTTTCTATGCGGCCATTACGTATCAGTATATCCCCCTGTTGTTGTTTCCCCTCGTTGACAATGGTGGTATTCTTAATTAAAACCGTTTCCATACGCTATAATAACTGAGTTATAACCCTATTTTTGTAACAATATTAACGCATACGTCCCGGAAATCACATTATATGTTGAAAAAAGCGCTGTTACTCGCCTGTACTGTATTGATGTTGGACAATGCCATGCAGGCGCAAACCACCTACCTGCAGTTGGGCCATGTTGACTATGAAACACTGGACAGGCTGGAAACAAGATCGGGTAAATTATCTGATGATTTATTCCTGGCTACAAAACCGGTTTCGCGCAAGTCGCTGGTCAAGTTCCTGACGGAGACAAGGGGCGATGCACGTTATATTGGCCTCAGCGAAATAGACAGGTACAATATCGCACACATCACATCAGTAAGTGGTGAATGGGCGGAGGAATCAGCGGGAGCATTCTCGTCTAAGCGTCCTATTTTTAATACGTTTTATAAAACGCAACCTGATTTTCTATATGTCAATAATGATAAATTGTTCCTTTCTTTTAATCCGGTTATCAGCGCTATTGGTGTTAAGGAACAAAACAACCCCGACAACCTTTTATTCTCCAGCAGCCGCGGTATAGAAGCACGGGGCAGGTTATTAGATAAGGTAGGTTTCTATACATTCTTTACCGACAACCAAGAGCAAGTGCCCCTGCATGTGGGCAAATGGTCCGACAGCTTCCAGGCAGTGCCGGGTGCTGATTATTACAAAATAACGGGGCCTAATAGTTACGACTACCTGCAGGCCAGGGGGTATATTGACTTTGCCGTAGTAAAAGACCATATCAATGTAACATTCGGCTACGATAAACATTTCATAGGCGATGGTATGCGTAGCCTCTTCCTCAGCGACTTTAATGCCGGCGCTACCTTCCTGCGGCTGAATACAAAAGTGTGGAAGCTGAACTACCAGAACCTATACCTGGAGCTGCGCCCGCAATACAGCCGTGGCCCCGATACGCGCCTCGCCCGCAAATACGCTACTATGCACCACCTCAGCATCAATGCACTCAACTGGCTGAACATAGGCATATTTGAAGCAGTGGTGTTCAACCGCAAAGACAGGTTTGAATTCGGGTATATGAATCCTATAATACTCTACCGCCAGACAGAACGTATGATGGGTAGCCCTGACAACGTGGTCATCGGCCTTAACTTTAAAGCTATCGCGTTAAAACACCTGCAGTTTTACGGGCAGTTCATACTTGATGAATTTACTTTTAGTGAGCTGACAGGTGGCAACGGTTACTGGGCCAATAAGTTTGGAGTACAGGTAGGCGGTAAATACTTTGATGCCTTCACCGTGAAAAATCTTGACCTGCAGGGTGAAATCAACCTGGTGCGTCCATATATGTACTCGCACTATGATAGTTATGCTAACTATTCACACTACAATCAGCCTTTGGCACACCCGCTTGGTTCTGGTTTCTTTGAGTTGCTCGGTGCGATTCGCTATCAGCCGGTGAAAAATTTGTTCATCAGCGCCAAAGCTATGTACTACCAGCAGAGTACGGATACAGGTGGGATAAATTATGGCGGCAATATCTTCCGCGACTATACCTCACGTGCAGGAAATTACGGTGTGTCACTGATAAATGGTGTCCGCTCTCAATGTGCATTGGCCAATCTCAACCTCTCTTACGAGTTGAAAGAAAACCTCTTTATAGATGCAGGGGCTACTTACCGCAAAAAGGTGTACGATAATGCAGTATTCCCGGCTGAAGATGCACTTTGGTTTACAGGCGGACTGCGGCTGAACATCGTGCCGAGGAATTATGATTTCTTCTAAATACGTAATGGCCGACATTTTTATTAATGAATGCTGCATGTAGAAAAAGAATCATCTGAATTTATCTATTTCCGTTTTTAGTTGGAATAAGGATTTTACTCGCCTGTAATTGTTATTTTCGCTTGGCTGAGTCTGCATGAACCATCTTCCACATCTCATACAAGACCTTGGGCTGGTGCTTATTGTGGCAGGGCTTACTACGCTGCTGTTTAAGTGGCTGAAACAGCCTGTTGTATTGGGGTACTTGCTGGCGGGTTTGCTGGTAGGGCCACAGTTGCCGCTGTTTCCTACCATTACAGAAATTGAGAATATCAGGATATGGGCAGACATAGGTGTGATATTCCTGCTGTTTACACTTGGTCTTGAGTTCAGCTTCAAAAAGCTGCTGAACATTGGCGGGCCGGCGTCTGTCACGGGGCTGATAGAAATATCGGCCATGCTGGGTGTGGGCTTTATATTGGGACGCCTCATGGGCTGGCCCATTATGGACTGTATTTTTCTGGGTGGTATCCTCTCTATAGCCTCTACTACCATCATCATCCGCGCCTTCGACGAGCAGGGCATCAAGGGCAAGAAATTTGCCGACCTGGTATTTGGCGTACTCATTGTAGAAGACCTGGTAGCCGTTGTGCTCATGGTATTGCTGACCACCATATCCGTCAGCCGCGAGTTTGCAGGTATGGAGATGTTGCTTTCTATTCTTAAGCTGGCCTTCTTCCTGGTGCTGTGGTTTATAGCGGGTATATTTTTTATACCCTCATTCCTCAGCCGCGTACAGAAACACCTGAATGATGAAACACTGCTGGTGTTGTCCATAGGCTTCTGCTTGCTGATGGTGATACTGGCATCGGTGGCGGGTTTTTCGCCTGCTTTAGGTGCGTTCATTATGGGGTCTATTCTTGCAGAAACTATCCAGGCCGAACGTATAGAGCATATCATCACTCCTGTAAAAAACCTCTTTGGTGCCGTGTTCTTTGTATCAGTAGGCATGTTGATTAACCCCGCTATATTGGTGGACTATGCAGGCCCCATTATACTTATTACAGTCGTATTTGTTTTCTTCAAGGTATTGCACGTTACCATTGGTGCCGTCATTTCAGGCCAGCCGCTGAAGACATCAGTATATGCCGGTATGAGTATGGGGCAGATAGGGGAATTCTCCTTCATCATTGCTACGCTGGGTGTTACGCTTAAAGTGACCAGTAGCTACCTGTACCCCATAGCGGTGGCGGTTTCGGCTATTACCACCTTTTCTACCCCGTATATGATAAAGGCGGCAGGACCCCTGTACAAGCGTATTGAAAGTATATTGCCCGACAAATGGCTGAAAACATTGGTGCGCTACAGCACTGGTGCGCAAACCATCAATTCCGCCGGCGACTGGCAACTCGTATTCCGTTCCTTTATTATCATGTCGGTGTTCAGCCTGCTGGTGTGTGCGGGTATTATAGTACTTTTCTTAGAGGTGGTGCACGATGTGGTACTCACCCGGATTGATGACTACTTCTGGGGTACCATCATTACCGTTGCCTGTTGCTTAGTGGCTATATCTCCCTTCTTATGGGCGCTGGTGATGCGCAAGTTGCAGCCTAAGTCATTTGCCAACCTATGGGCCAACAAGCGTTATCATGGCCCGCTTATATTGCTCTGTCTTGTCCTGAAAAGAGTTTACATCAAAAACAGTAAACAATGGACAAGTCAA
>JACFNS010000285.1 GCA_019454705.1 Taibaiella sp.
AGTTCATCGCTTCGTCTGTGTGCATATCGGCTATATGATTGCGGATGATCCACATCTTGTTCATCACCTCTTTACCTAGCAGCAGGTCGTCGCGGCGGGTAGATGATGATGTGATATCAATAGCAGGGAAGATACGTTTGTTGGCCAGCCTGCGGTCCAGTTGCAACTCCATGTTGCCGGTACCCTTGAATTCTTCAAAGATTACCTCGTCCATTTTACTACCTGTGTCTATCAATGCTGTAGCCAGTATAGTGAGTGAACCACCGTTTTCTATTTTACGGGCAGCACCGAAGAATTGCTTTGGTTTCTGCATAGCGTTGGCTTCCACACCACCACTTAATACTTTACCCGATGCAGGTGCTACTGTGTTGTGCGCACGTGCCAGGCGGGTAATCGAGTCGAGCAGTATAACTACATCGTGCCCTACCTCTACCAGGCGCTTGGCTTTCTGCAATGCTATTGTAGATACCTTTACGTGTTTGTCAGCCGGCTCATCGAATGTAGAGGCAATTACCTCCGCATTAACGCTCCGCATCATATCCGTCACCTCTTCAGGGCGTTCGTCTACCAGTACTATCATCAGGTAACACTCAGGATGGTTGGCAGCGATTGCGTTGGCTACTTCTTTCAGCAGCATAGTCTTACCTGTTTTAGGCTGGGCTACTATCAGTCCGCGCTGGCCTTTACCTATGGGGGTAAACAGGTCCATGATACGTGTGCCGTAGTTTACTGGCGAAGTGTAGAGATTCAGTTTCTCAAATGGGAACAACGGTGTCAGGTAGTCGAATGGTACACGGTCGCGTATTTCATCAGGCAGCTTGCCATTGATGGTTTCTACTTTAAGTAGTGCAAAGTATTTTTCACCTTCTTTTGGCGGGCGCACTGTGCCTTTTACCGTGTCACCTGTTTTCAACCCAAACAGTTTTATCTGCGAGGGAGAAACATAAATATCATCGGGAGAACTGAGGTAGTTGTAATCGCTGCTGCGCAGGAAACCATAACCATCCTGCATCATTTCCAGCACACCTTCGCTGGAAACTGCCGCATCAAATTCTACATTGAAATTGCTACGCTGTTGCTGCTGCTGTTGCTGACGACGGTCGCCGCCCTGGTGTTGCCTGTGCTGTTGACGGCGCTCGACTACGGGTTCAGCGGTTTCAGCTTCTTCTTCAGGCTGTGCGGTTTGTTCCTGTTCTTCATCCTCCGCCTTGGGCATGATGATGCCTGATTCTTCCTCCTGCTCATCTTCCTCTTCTTCTTCAACAGTTACCTCTGCAACTACGGGTGCGGGTGCGGCGGTTTCTTGTACAGGCTCGTCTTTGCGAGGCTTGCGGGCACGACGTTTTTTATCATCGGCATCAGCATTTTCTGCTGATGCAGTTTCTTTTTTCGGTTTGCGGCCTTTGGCTTTTTTATCCTGCTCCGCTTCGTTATTGCCACCTTCTTTCAGTGCCTGCTGGTCCAGTATTTTATAAATGAGTTTTTGTTTATCTAACGATTTTGTGTCCTTAATATTCAGCTCATTAGCAATGTCTATCAGCTCGGGAACGAGCATGTCGTTAAGTTGTAAAATATCGTATGGCATACGAAATGTTTTTCTATAAAGAATTTTAGTTTGTACTGTTTTGCCTTGACCTTATTTCTTTGCTTGAGGACCTCTGTCCTGTCCTGAATTCAAATAGTAAGAAATGGGAAATACTCAGTAACCTGATTTAGTTAAATTGTTGGAGTAAGGATACTCCTGTTATGCAAGATTACAAATGTTTTCTCTTATAATCCAAATAATTTTCTAAGATTTTAACTTTTTTCATTCAAATAGGCCCCGGCAATACGCTCCACACTGTGCCTGATAGGGGTATAGCTGAATTGAGGCAATATGCTTGTTAGTTTGGTATTGTTATATAATGCTTTACGCTGCGCTACCATAGCTGTCTCCTTAGTAATGGTGGCGGGCTTGCCTGTGAGCATGCTTTTCAAAGCGCTGAGCCTCCATACAATAGCGCTCATCAGTTTGCCCGCAGGCTTGTGAGGTGGTTTTTTGCCCATCGCTTCGGCCATCATGGTAAACATCTCTTTGTAAGAAAAGTTGCCCGCACTCAGAATAAACCTCTCGCCTGAAATTTCACTATTCATGAGCAAATACATGGCCCTGGCCACATCCTGTACATCTACCCAGGCATTGATACCGTGTGTATAGTAGGGGAACTCGCTGTGTACCACTTTTACCAAAGCAGCGGAACCATTGTCCCAATCGCCCTCGCCTATGATGATGCCGGGGTTGATGATGGCAGCATTTAACCCTTCGCCTTGTCCGCGCCAGATTTCCAGTTCTGCCGCGTGTTTACTTTCCGCATATACGGAGTTGTACCTGCTTTCTTCCCACTGTTCTTCTTCTGTTATTTCGGCACCCTCTTTGCTGCGACCCAGCGATGCTATTGAACTTACATATACCATCTTGCGCACCCCCCGCTCCAGCGCTTCGTTCACAACATTAGCCGTACCTTCTACATTGAAATGCCTCAACCTCTCTTTATCACGTCCGTGAAAGGAAACAATAGCGGCGCAGTGATATACCTCCGCCACATCCTGCATCACTTCTTCTACATCGTAGATATCCAGCAGATCGCACTTATGCCAGGTAACGCCGGGCAGGTTGTTCAATTCATCAGACGGTGGACGGCTATTGTACAGCGCCCTTACCTGCTCGCCTTTACCTGACAAATACCTCGTAAGGTGGCTGCCAACAAAGCCACTGGCACCGGTTACAAGGACGATATTTTTTTCTGAAGTCAAAAGTCAAAAGTCAAACCCCAAAACATCAAAGCGATTGAAATTGTTTCAGGAAACGTACATCGTTTTGCGAATAGATGCGCAGGTCGTTTACCTGGTATTTTATCTGCGTAATACGCTCCACACCCATACCGAAGGCATAACCGGTATATACTTCAGGGTCTATACCAAAGTTGCGCAGGGTATTAGGGTGTACCATACCGCAGCCCAGTATCTCTACCCAGCCTGTATGTTTGCACAGGCTGCAACCGCTACCGCCGCATACTGTGCAGGAGATGTCCATCTCAGCGCTTGGTTCTGTGAAAGGGAAGTAGGAAGGGCGGAAACGCAGTTTCGTGTTCTCGCCAAACATCTCGGTTACGAAATAATATAGTGTCTGCTTCAGGTCTGCAAAAGAAACATCTTTATCCACATACAGCCCCTCGCACTGGTGGAAGAAGCAGTGTGCGCGTGCAGATATAGTTTCGTTGCGGTACACACGGCCGGGGCAGATGATGCGTACAGGTAGCTGGCCCTGTTCCAGCACCCTTGCCTGTACCGATGATGTGTGTGTACGCAGCACCCAGTCAGGGTTTTGCGAAACGTAAAAAGTATCCTGCATATCGCGGGCAGTATGGTTCTCCGGCATGTTCAGCGAGGAGAAGTTGTGCCAATCGTCTTCTATCTCTGGGCCAGTAGCTACGCTGAAGCCTATCTTCTCGAATATGGAGATAATCTGGTTCTCTACCATACGCAGGGGGTGGCGCGAGCCTACGGGCAATTGTGTACCCGGCAGGGATATATCTATGCCACTGTTGTCATCGTTGCCCGCCTGTTGCAGGTGTTTATATTCTTCAAACTTAGCCTCCGCCGCCTGCTTGAACGCGTTGAGCAGTTGACCTGCGTCTTTTTTCTGCTCTTTGGGCACGTTCTTCATTTCGTTGAAGAGCTCCTTCACTATCCCCTTAGTGCCCAGGAATTTTATGCGGTATGTCTCCAACTCGGCTGCATTGGCCGGGGTGGTGGCAGCTATTTCCTGTTCGTATTGTTTAATCTGTTCCTGTAAAGACTGCATAAGGGGCAAAGATAATTGGTTGTTGGGGTAAATGGTTAATATGACAATAGGTTAATAGGATAATAAGTTAATATGTTGATATGTTTTATGTAATGATTCCAAAGTGTTGTTCCTGTACGTACGGGATTGCCAAAATTGAAGCAAATTGTGCGGGAGGGAACAAAAAGTGTTGCCAAAAGGTTCCCTTTTTTGCGGGTTTGAAAGATGTGACTCGTCCTGAAAAAGGTTTACAGTTTGGTTAGATAATCCTGTAATTAGTT
>JACFNS010000286.1:0-3327 GCA_019454705.1 Taibaiella sp.
GTAAAAAAACATCCGGGTATATATCACGATATTATTCAACAAGGCCACACAGTTGGCAACCATACGCACAATCACCTGAACGGATGGTTCTCTACAAAAAGCAGGTACATACAGGATATTCAACAGGCTGAACAATATATAGACAGTCGTTTATTCAGGCCACCCTACGGCAGGATACGCAGGGGGCAAATCAATGCATTGATAAACCGCGAGAATCCTTATAAAATTTTCATGTGGGATGTACTGAGTGGTGACTTTGATACAGGCATCTCGCCGGAGCAATGCCTCGCCAATGTACAAAACCACATAGACTCCGGCAGTATTGTCGTTTTTCATGACAGCCAAAAAGCATGGGACAGGATGAGTTATGCCTTGCCCAAATTGTTAGAACATTGCACAAACAATAATTGGAAATTAGAGGCACTACCACAGGAATAATGATATTTACAGATACACATACACACCTCTACGACGAACAACTGGCACCTGACGAGGCGGAAATGATACAACGGGCCCTGGATGCCGGGGTACGTAAAATGTATATGCCCAACTGTGATAGTAGTACTGTGGAAGGCATGCTGCGCATAGCAGCAGCTTATCCGCAACACTGCTACCCTATGATGGGCCTGCACCCATGTTACGTAAAAGAAAATTACAAAGACGAACTTGCATTAGTCGAAGAGCAATTGTCAACCCGTAAGTTTTATGCTGTGGGGGAAATCGGGCTCGACTATTACTGGGACCTCACTTTTAAAGAACAGCAAATAGAAGCATTTGAGTATCAGATAGACCAGGCATTGCAGTATCAACTACCTGTTGTAATACACAGCCGCGAGTCCTTGCAGGATTGCATTGACATAGTGAGGGTGAAACAAAACGGTAAATTAAAAGGCATATTCCACTGCTTTAGCGGCAACGAGCATGAAGCACAGCAGATTGTCGAGTTAGGCATGTTCCTGGGTATTGGTGGTGTGCTCACTTTCAAAAACAGCAAACTGCCTGATGCCATCAAAAACATCAGCCTTGATAATATAGTACTGGAAACGGACGCGCCCTACCTGGCACCGGCCCCCTACCGCGGCAAGCGCAACGAAAGCAGCTACATACCCATAATAGCTGAAAAGCTGGCTGACATAAAGCAGGTATCAATTGAGCAAATAGCCGAGGTAACAACACACAATTCTGATAAAATCTTCGGCAGGCAATAAATTTTGATTAGATTTGCACCCTTTCGGAGAGATGCTCGAGTGGTTGAAGAGGCACGCCTGGAAAGTGTGTATACCTGTCAAAGGGTATCCAGGGTTCGAATCCCTGTCTCTCCGCATTATTTTTCAGCCAAAACCTTTCGGCATTCATTGGCTATCATTGGCCAATACCCGTTTATCTCCTCAACAAGCAATCGGACTTTATCAATAGGTAAATCCCTGTTATGTTCCATATATTCAGCAATATCTGCAGGAATATTACACCCTATAAACCTGAATGTACCTTTTATTTTATGAGCGTGGAATATTATGTCATTTCGAGCTTCTAGCTCTGCAGCTTTCTTCATACTGTCCAGCGATTCTGGGATAATCACTAACGCATCGCCAAGTATTTCTCTTACGAAAACGAGGTCGTTATCAGCCAATTCCAGCAAGTGTTGCAGGTCGATATATTCATATTTCATTGGGCGCAGGTATTTTCAGCCATTTTTCTATTACATTTTTTATATCATCTATCTTATAGGGCTTGCTGATGAAATCATCCATGCCGGCAGCCAGGAAACGTTCTTTATCACCGGCAAGAGCATTGGCTGTAAGGGCGACTATAACAGGTTGCTTACGGCTAGTATCATCCTTTCTTATCATACCCGTTGCTTCAATACCGTCCATTTGGGGCATCATCACATCCATAAACACCAGGCTATATTCATTTGCTTTTTGCATTTCAACAGCCTTTACCCCATTATCAACCAACTCGTAGCGATAGCCCAGCTTCTCAAGTGCTTTACTTATCAGTTTTTGGTTGATTAAATCGTCTTCAGCAACAAGTATCACCGGTGAATTATTTCCGGTTTCCAATTCAGGGGTTGCTTTCCCTTCCCCGGATGTCCCGGTTATTTTGCCGGCGAAAACCCGGAGTAAATTTTGCAATACATAGTCCTGTCTGAAAGGCTTATTTAATATTGTTACAAAAATGGCAGCTGCCTCTGCTTTTTCTTCATAGGTAAAATGCAACGCTGAGCTGAAAAGCATTAACGGGATATCGGGCCTTCGACTTTTAATTATCGTGCCTAATTCTATTCCATTTCTTCCTGGCATTACCATATCCAGTACTGCAAGATCATAGACACCCATTTCCAAGGCGTTTACTGCCTCCTCCTGCACGGTAAAGGTATCGCTTGTCATACCCCACAGCCTGAAATGCTGTTGCAATATGCGCAGGTTAGTCGAATTATCATCAACAATAGCAACGTGTCTGCCTTTTAGTATTTCTATTCCGGGCATATCAGCACGCTGGTATTTTTTGGCAGTGGTACTGGCATCAGCTTCTATTACAAAGCTGAAACAAGTTCCCTCACCCTCCCTGCTTTCAACGGTAATACTGCCACCCATAAGTTTTATTATCCTTTGGCATATGGCCAGCCCAAGGCCTGTACCTCCATATTTACGCGTAGTAGAGGAATCTACCTGCGAAAAGCTTTCAAACAATTTGTGGTATTTACTTTCTGCAATACCAATACCAGTATCTTTTACTTTGAATTCAAGTTTGAACCTGTCATCCGTTCGTTCTGCTACAGCCGCTGTTATTAATACCTCACCTTCCTCTGTAAATTTCAGGCCGTTTGACACCAGGTTGACCAGCACCTGCCTGAAGCGGGTAACATCGCCGATTATTTCTGCCGGTACACCCGGGTCTATGTAATACAGTAATTCTAATCCTTTTTCATATGCCTTAACGCTCAGTAAATCGAAGGTCTCTTCGATTACTTTACTAACACTGAACGGCTCATACTCCAGTTCCATTTTACCTGACTCAATCTTAGAAAAATCAAGTATATCATTAATCAGGGATAATAATGTTTCACCGCTTACCCGTATGGTATCTACATAGTCTTTCTGCTCCTCTGTCAGGTCGGTCTTCTGCAACAGGCTTGTCATTCCTATTACCCCATTCATGGGTGTTCTGATTTCGTGGCTCATGTTAGCCAGGAATTCTGATTTAGCCTTGTTTTTATCGTCAGCTGCCTTCCTCTTGTCTTCCAGTTCTGCATTCAGTTCTTTCAACTGTTCCGAGGCCAGGTGTACATTGGTAACGTCGGTAAACACCCATAACCTTCCCCTG
>JACFNS010000286.1:3337-3673 GCA_019454705.1 Taibaiella sp.
GGTTTACATGTTACACTCATCACCTGCAATTCAGGCTCTTTAAATATCCATTTCCAGTTTGAAATTACCTTACCCGGCGCAGCAAATAAGCTTGCCGCTTTGGTTGCTATCTCATCTGCATTCACAGCACGGCCCCTCAGCTCACGCATAGACATTGCCAGTTCTGCCGCAGGAACTTTACCATCCTGTAATCCCATTAACTTAGCGGCAGGTTCATTCAACCACCCCTCTTTACCCGTATCGTCTACAAATACTACAGCCTCGGGTATCGTACCCAGTATTGCGTTAAAACGTGTTGTAAGCTCCTCTGATGCAAAATAAACCTGCACCAGCATT
>JACFNS010000286.1:3683-4086 GCA_019454705.1 Taibaiella sp.
AGGCCGGTCCATGCGGCATTTATAAAAATATGGTGCCCTTCTGCGGGCTGAAAATGGTTATCATACCCTACAATAAAAGCCCCACTGAACTGGCCCTCCATTACGGGCAACACCAAAAGGTTCAGGCCGGATGCCCAGCCGGCAGCAATTTGGATGAGCTCAGGTATGTTTTTATCCAATACCGGTGAAATCACAGCTGGTTCGATAAAGCCCGGCATTCTTGGGCTGGTGCTATACAACACCCTCGCTGTTATTGCATCCTCCCTCGCAACTAACATAGCAAATTCAGCATGTGCATGCCGGCATAGCAATTCAGTTGTGTCCTTTCTTATTGCCAGTATATCGTTATACCTTTTTACGGAAGAAAGTGCAACAAGAAAATTCAAGGCTTCGCTTTGCCAAT
>JACFNS010000287.1 GCA_019454705.1 Taibaiella sp.
CCACCAGCAGCATTATAGGATTAAACTTCCTGCCTTCGTTGGCCTGTTTATGCCCCGTCATGTTAGGTATATACTTTACCAGCAGCGGCATAATGATAACCCCCATAGCCACCACGAAGTAGAATGGCGCATGCCAGCTGAAAAACTTGGACAGGTACAGCCCGAAAGGCACCCCGAATACTGATGCAGCCGAAAACGCCGCCATAATCATACCCATGGCACGGCCCCTCCTTTCAAAAGGCACCAGGTCGGCCACTATGGAGAGTACCTGGGCGCCTATAAGCCCCCCAAATACACCCGCGGCTATCCTGGCAGAGAGCAGCATCTCGTACGTAACCGACACTGCGCAAAGCAGTGTGCATAGCAGGAAACCCCCGTAGGCAAACAACAGTAAGTTCTTCCTGTCAAACTTATCTACCAACGATGCGGCGAAGAAACTGGCTGTAGCTGCGCTGAAGGTATAGGCAGCCACTAAAAATGAAAACTGCTGTGCAGATATGTTGAAATGCGGCATCAGGAAATTACCCAGGGGCATCATGATCATGAAGTCCATGATATGGGTAAAGTTGACTGATGCCAGCAGCAGTAATATGATTCTTTCCTCTTTCTTCATTGTAAAATAAGCCTGCGAATTTCCGTTTATTCCTGCTGACAAAAAAATCCGCGTAATATGTATAAATAATAGGCGTATAGTTTTTATGCCTCTCCCGTATCTTCTATAAGGTCAGAAAGCAGTTGTTGCAGGCTGTGTTGTGGTATGCTCAATACGGGGTGTAGCTCTATATCCCTGTTCAGGTGGGCGTTGGGGTTATCATCATCTTCCTCCGGCAGTTCGTTACCCGCGTTGCAATGTGCCGTCAGGGTAGGGCCTTCCCTTTTGATTAATATGGTCTCCTGTTGAATGTTGTCTTTACCCGTACCATTGCCCGATGGTGAATGGGTAGTTTCCAGCAGCATGGATATGCTCTCGCTCCTGATGTCGGGGAAGAAGTCGTATTGTATGCGGCGGATATATATCCACATTTCAGAGCCAATCCCCTCGTTGTTACCAGCACTTATGCAGAGCATATCACCTACACGCGCACTGCGTTGTTGTTTACGCCCCGCTGCATCCGTAAGGGAGATGCGAAAGTTACCCTTCAGCGAATAATTCCAGTCATTCACCTCCAGCAGCCGGTCTTTAGCCAGCAAAAACAGGTCGCGGGCATCATCTATATCTGCAGTGGTAATACTCACCTCCATACACACATGGCTTTAGTACAGTATAAATTTCGCAGCTATTCCTGTTAAATCAAATATATACTTATCCGCAGGTGTTGATAACTTGGAAGTTAGCGACAATGTCCACTTAGGATTAATCTCTTGTGACACAGTCAGATGTGTACTCTTGCAAACCTGAAATAGCTGGATGGTTGTAGTTGTAAGTAGGATGTGTTGCTGAACTTGGTAATATATCTGCCGGTATTTAGCCAATATTTAACCTCGTAAAAATCTTCTGCAGTAAAATTATCAAAGTAAATATGATGTGTAGTATCTGATTGAGTTGGGCTGAAAGATGTCAATATTAATATGTTGCCAAGGATTACATAGTTACCTTTTATTTGAGCGTTGAACATACATCCTGAAGTGGTGTATATGTAAGTTCCATCGATCTGCAATGTTATAGACTCTCCACCCCAGAATGATGGAGGAGTTGTATACTTCTGTATCGTCTGCCCACGGCTGATAGCCAAGAGAAAAAGTAATATGGAAGAAAAGAAAATTCTCATTTACATGTAATTTAATAATTCCTCTGCTGTCAGGAGTTACCTCCTGACGAGGGCTCGCTACAACCTGCAAGCCCCATACCCCCAACCCATAAATATCTTATTTCTGATAGCGAAGTTGTTTTTGGCAATTTCAGTTTTTACTGGTTTGATGTAAAACTTTGCACGTGCTGAGTCAATCTTTTCTATAGGTACTTTGTAAGAATAGGTCGTTAAATGATGGCCTCTCCCCGTCATGCCAGTCCCAAAATACCGCATGGTGTTTCTGCGGCGGGCCTGGGTGGTACTGTCCACATTCCAGTTAATCTGGAAATCCAGTACATAAGCTATATCCTTAGGGTGCAGGTACCCGGCCTCTATCTGCTGTATATATACCTCATCAGGAAAGAAATTGAAACCGAAGTATGTAGCATAATGCACCATCACGGCAAAAAACAAGTTGGAATGTAGCTCGTACTCCTCCAAGGTAAATTGCCCCGGACTTATATTGTAATTGTATCCGTCTTTGTATATCTCGTATAGTTCCATCATATCCGGTGTGCCTGTTTTCAGTTCTTTCATGATGTCTTTCTGCTCTAATCCTATCAGTTTGTCCGATGGCCAGCCTTTTTCCTGTATCAGTCGTTTTAGTTCGCCCCATGTTTTTTCTATTTGCGGTTTATATCTCCGCCCTGTTTCAGGGCCAAACCCTTCTCCTTTCATGGGGTTTTTCTCCATCTGATCGTACCCGTACAGGCTGTACATTTTCTTCAGGGCTGGTGTGTCTATCCCGGCCAGGTATGTTGGCCGGTTACGTTTATATATAGCCGCTATACTGTCATCATATTTAGCAAACAGGGGATGTTTTTTGATATAGGGTATGTACATAAAATGCCTTGGCATCAGTCCGTTCTTAGTCCCTTTTTCCACAAATGCTAAGAATGCTTTTGCGTTGCTGTCGTACAGCGCCAGTTCTATGGCTGTCATACAGTCGTGTGCAAATACAAAGTCGTACTGGCTGAACGTATGTTGATAGGTTGCCAGTGCCCCTTTGATGTCATTTTGTACAAAAGCCTGCTCTTCAGCTTTATTGATGTTCAGGTGGTAAAATTTATAATTCTTCTGTTGAGCGATGGCAGAATAATGAAGGCAGGTGAATAGCAGAAATATAACTTTCAATTTCATGAGCTGTTTATTGACGTCACGTAAATATACGAATATATTCATGTGTTTATTATTGGTTCAATATCCAAAGGATTTGCAAAAATTAAATTTCATATAATCATAATTAATGAGTATATTTGTTGTGGAAATAAATGTCGTGAACGTCCCTTCTACACATCCTGCATTCATAGGAGGCGGAGGAGGGTAAACTATCTTGCCATGGAAATATCGCTAAAAACAAATACAAGCTGTCAATCATGTTCCCGCCCTTCCAGGCGGGATTTTTATTCCGGATGTTTTCCCGAAAAAACATGCGCAGAGTTAACAAAAGTTAACAATTGTATTGTAAGTGATTATAAACCAATTTTATATAAAGACATGAAAATGCCGCCAATTACACATAGGTGTACAAAAGTTAACAAAATATCGCGACTCTATGCATATTACCTCATTAACACATCGCCCCCTATTAACCTATTATCATATTACCTTATTAACCCACCCACCGCATTTAACAACTGTGGAAAACTATGAACCAGCTACCCCTCCTTTTTTCGTTATTTTGTAAGACGCCGTTTGGATAGTGCATATGCAATTTTCTCATTTACATAATCATACCCAGTTCTCCCTGCTCGACGGGGCATCGTCTATTCCCCGCCTGTTCGATAAGGCGGCCAAAGACAATATGCCCGCTATGGCCATTACCGACCATGGTAATATGTTCGGCGTATTCGACTTTGTAGCCAGTGCATGGAAGAACACCAAAGTGGTGGGTACTGATGAGAATGGCAAAGAGATAAAAGAACCCGTAGTTAAGCCGGTTGTTGGTTGTGAGTTTTACCTGGTAGAAGACCGCCACAAACGGGCATTCAGCCGAGACGAGCGGGATGTACGCTACCACCAGCTGCTGTTAGCCAAGGATGAGGTAGGCTACCGCAACCTGGTGAAGCTCTGCAGCCTGGGCTATATGGAGGGGCTATATGGTAAATACCCCCGTATAGATAAGGAACTGATACTGAAATACCACGAGGGGCTGATAGCTACTACCTGCTGCCTGGCGGCAGAGGTGCCGCGCACGATATTGCGCAAGGGCGAGGAAGAAGCGGAAAAGGTGTTCAAATGGTGGCTGGACCTGTTTGGCGATGACTATTATGTAGAACTGCAGCGCCA
>JACFNS010000288.1:0-2333 GCA_019454705.1 Taibaiella sp.
TGATATACGTTTGTTTGTAGGTTACGCTGGTTGGTCGCCGGGCCAATTAGAGAATGAGATAAAAGACGGCTCATGGCTGATTGCTGATGTTACACAACAGGTGGTATTTGATACCGCTCCCGAAAACGTATGGAAAGCCGCTGTGCTATCCCTTGGCAATGAATACAGGCACCTGGTAAATATGCCTCTCAATCCCGGCCTCAACTGACATAGGTTCAGTTTCTACTCCGTAGTTTATTAACTTTGTCGTTTACAACTATTCATTATTTCATGGCTGCGAAAAGATTGTTGGCTGCGTTGATTGTTTTGTTTTTGGCTGCATGCTCAGGCAAAGAGCCCGTGCCGGAGCAGGACGCAGAAGGTACTTATTTCTCTATTATTGAGTTTGCGCAGGACCAGTGGTTCATACAACAGGGGCAACCCCGCAACCTGGTGAAGAAAGTGTATTTCAACGGGCAGATGGATAGCAGCCATACCAATGTATTTGATGTGGACTGGGCCTCTGTACTCAAAGTTTTTTTTGAAACAGACATCAGCGACCCTAAATGTATAGGCCAATATGATTTCAGCGCCTTTGAGGAAGAAATAACTACCTCCAAAGGATTTTATTACGAAGCTAAAAACGATAAGCTATACACCCGCAGGCTGCATATTACATCCGACTATTTTACCGATAAAGTAAAGTCCATATACATTGAGGCGGAGAAAGCGGACAGGATGGGCACCAAAAACGTGAAACTATATTACGAGCCACTCAAAACTATCAGCATCCATGAACTGGAAACTTCACGTACCGGCCAGAAGAAAGAACTGAGGGTAGTGTACGAGTATATGTAAAGCAGGCAGATGACGAGGGAAGAGTTTAATGACATAGCGCCCGCCATACCTCACCAGCCCGGCTGTTATAAGTATTACGATAAGCAGGGCGAATTACTGTACGTAGGTAAGGCAAAAGACCTGCGCAAGCGGGTAGGTTCTTATTTCAACAAGGCGGTGGCCAATTACAAAACCAGCCGCCTCGTCATGTCTATACACCGTATCGAATACACCGTTACCAACAACGAGCACGATGCCTTCCTGCTGGAGAATTCACTCATCAAACACTACCAGCCCCGCTTTAATATCGACCTGAAGGATGATAAGACCTATCCCTATATCGTTATTAAGAAGGAATCATTCCCCCGTGTTTTTATTACCCGCAGGCTCATCAGCGATGGCTCTGAATACCTGGGGCCATTTACAGGTGTAGCGCGTGTTCGTGAATTGCTGGCCCTCATCCGCCAGTTGATACCCTTGCGCACCTGCAACCTCAACTTGTCTGCACATAATGTTGCAAAGGGCAAATACAAAGTATGCTTGGAATACCACCTGGGCAATTGCAGCGGCCCTTGCGAAGGCTTGCAGACTGAAGAAGACTATGCCCGCAACCTGCAACAGGTGCGCCACATACTCAAGGGCAATACCGGCGAGGTGATGAACTACCTGAAAGAAGAGATGCAACGCCATGCCGCAGGCCTGCAGTTTGAAAAAGCGGAGATATACAAAAAGAAAATTGAAGACCTGCAACGCTATACGAGCAAGTCTGCCGTATCCAACCTGCGCCTGGGCGATGTAGATGTCATCAGCATTGTCAGCGAAGAGGAGCGTGCTTTTGTCAATTACATGATGGTAATAGACGGTGACATCATCTATAGCAAGAACCTGCGTATTGAAAAGAAGCTGGACGAAACCGATGAAGAAATCCTCTCTATCGTGTACGATAACCTTCGCAATACTTTTGACAGCAATACCCGCGAAGTACTGGCACCAGTAAAAATAGATTTGACGGACGAAAACATAAAACTGACCATACCCAAAATAGGGGATAAGAAAAAGCTGCTGGAACTCAGCGAGAAAAACGCGCAGGCCTTTCGCGAAGAGGCGAAACGCAAAGATACCTTGCTCCTGGGCGGTGCCTCCGCAGGTGGAAAAATGGAAGTGCTGGAGGAACTGCAAGACGCTCTGCAACTGCCTGAACTGCCGGTGCACATCGAGTGTTTCGATAACTCCAATTTCCAGGGCGCTTTCCCAGTATCGGCTATGGTATGTTTTAAAAACGGTGTGCCGTCTAAGAAAGATTATCGCCATTATCATGTCAAAACCGTAGAAGGCATCAACGACTTTGCCTCCATGACAGAGGTAGTATATCGCCGCTACAAGCGCCTGCTGGACGAAGGGCAATCGCTGCCGCAACTGGTGATAATAGACGGCGGCAAAGGGCAATTGGGTGCCGCTATGGAATGTATAGAGAAACTGGGCCTCACCGGCAGAATGACCGTA
Organism: Taibaiella sp.; assembly: GCA_019454705.1. Classification (GTDB taxonomy): domain Bacteria; phylum Bacteroidota; class Bacteroidia; order Chitinophagales; family Chitinophagaceae; genus UBA5543. The sequence goes on from JACFNS010000288.1 coordinate 2,320, forward strand.
GTTGGGCTCGCCAA
>JACFNS010000288.1:2343-4060 GCA_019454705.1 Taibaiella sp.
AGCCCTGCACACCTGCTCATACGTTACATCCGCGACGAGGTGCACCGTTTTGGTATCACCTTCCACCGCGATACACGCAGCAAGGGCACTTTCAAAAACGAACTGGAAGCTATAAAAGGCATAGGCGCCACCACCGCCACACAACTGCTCAAGGAATTCCGCTCAGTTAAAAACATCAAAATCCTCACTGAGCGCGAGCTCACCCGTGTCATAGGGCAAAAGAAAGCACATATTGTCTGGTCTTATTTCAATGCGCAGGGTGGTGAAGCGCCCGATGCTGTTACATAATTCAATAGGTGTGGGTGTGAACATCTCGTACAGGATAAATCCCCTCATTCCCAACCCTTATTATATAATAAATTTTGCTGTTAAAAAGATTTGTGCTATCTTTGTAGTCATATTGGCCTTCTGCCTTTGCCTTTTCTGATCTGCATTCATACTACTTTTCAGTTTCCGCTTTTCCAGTAGTCCATTTGTTCAACCGCCCGTAGATGTTGTTTAGCCGGATGTTATGCCGCTGCTCAGTCTATACGCGTATTTTTCATTACACAAACCAAACAATGACATTTAAAGAGTTAGGTATAATACAACCCATACTCACCGCACTGCACGACGAAGGCTATACCAACCCCACACCCATACAGCAACAGGCTATACTACCCGTAGCGCAGGGCAAAGACCTGCTGGGCTGTGCACAGACAGGCACGGGCAAAACAGCTGCTTTCGCTATTCCTATACTGCAACTGCTGAACGGCAATCCGTCCAAAAGTACAAAGAACATCAGGGCGCTGATACTGACACCCACCCGCGAGCTGGCTTTGCAGATAGACGAAAGCCTGGCCACTTATGGTAAAAATCTCCGCCTGAGGCATACAGCCATCTTTGGCGGTGTACCCCAGGGCAAGCAAACTAAAATACTGCAGGCAGGTATTGACATATTGGTTGCTACCCCCGGCCGCCTGCTCGATTTGATGCAGCAGGGCTATATCAGCCTGTCGGGTATCGAAATATTTGTGCTGGACGAGGCCGACAGGATGCTGGACATGGGCTTCGTACACGATGTGAAAAGGCTGATAACAAAGCTGCCCCAACAGAGGCAAACTTTATTTTTCTCGGCAACTATGCCGCCCGAAATACAGAAACTGGCAAACAGCATACTGAAAAACCCTGTGCATGTAAAAGTTACTCCGGTATCTTCTACCGCACAGTCGGTGGCACAGTCAGTGTACTTTGTAGATAAGAAACAGAAAAGGCATCTGCTTACCCACCTGTTGAAGGATATGAGCACGTCCAGGTCGCTGGTATTTACCCGCACCAAGCACGGTGCTGACAAACTGGTGAAGGAACTGCACAAAACCGGTATCAATGCCGCCGCTATACATGGCAACAAATCGCAGAATGCCAGGCAACGGGCGCTCAGCGATTTTAAAGCGAATGCTATTTCCGTACTTGTGGCAACAGACATTGCCGCGCGTGGTATCGATATTGACGAACTGCCTTATGTCATCAACTACGAGCTGCCCGAAGTGCCCGAAACATATGTGCACAGGATAGGCCGGACGGGTAGGGCGGGCAACGCAGGCACCGCCATCTCTTTTTGCGATACGGAGGAAGTGAGTGACCTGAAAAACATCCAGAAGCTTATCGGCTTCAAAGTGCCTGTGATAGGCGGCCACCCCTATAGCAACTAATTTATTAAACAACAACAATTATTAAC
>JACFNS010000289.1 GCA_019454705.1 Taibaiella sp.
CACCAAATTTTTGTGTGCCTGCTACATCGGTTTTATTGCCCACCAGCAGGTACTTCATGCCTTCCTGCTCAAACACATGTTTCTGCTGTTGCAGTTCGTCTGTACTTTCTTCATTCACGTCAAAGAGGTACACAACTATATCAGCCCGTTTCATGATATCGCGGCTGCGTTGTACACCCATTGTTTCTATTATATCGGCAGTATGCTCGCGTATGCCTGCCGTATCTATCAGCCGGAACAATACACCGTTGATGTTCAGCACTTCTTCTATACTGTCTCGGGTGGTACCGGCTATATCACTCACTATAGCCCGCTCCTCGTTCAGCAGTGCATTGAGTAATGTGCTTTTGCCCGCGTTGGGTTTGCCGATGATGGCTACGCTCACACCTTTTTTTATCACATTGCCAAGGCTGAAGGATTGTATCAGTGCTTGAGTGGTAGTAGTTATATGTTCTATCAGTTCGTAAAACCTGGTCCTGTCGGCGAACTCTACATCTTCTTCGCTGAAGTCCAGTTCCAGTTCCAGCAATGCACTGAACTGTATGAGCTGTTCGCGCAGCCCCTGCAACTCGCTGCTGAACCCACCCCGCAGGTTGTGTATGGCGGCCTTGTGCGCCGCCCCGCTCTGACTGGCTATCAGGTCGGCAACGGCTTCGGCCTGCGCCAGGTCCATCTTGCCGTTCAGGTAGGCCCTTTGAGTAAACTCCCCTGCCTTGGCCACATGCGCCCCATGTTGCAGGCATAGTCCCAATACCCTTTCCAATACATACTGCGAACCATGGCAACTTATCTCTACCACGTCCTCGCCCGTGTAGCTCTTCGGCCCTTTATATAAGGATACTACTACCTCGTCCACTACCTCATTGCCATCCATTATCCTGCCGTAGTGAATGGTATGTGATGCCTGCTTCACTAATTGTTTACCGGCAAATATTTTATCAGCTATGTTAATAGCATCCGCACCGCTGAGGCGAATGATACCTATGGCACCCTCGCCCGGAGGCGTTGCTATAGCTGCTATGGTTGAATTGATGTCGTACATACCCTCCCGGCCTCCCTAAAGGGAGGTGACAGCAAAGTTAGTTATTACTTTGCCTTTAGCTTCATATAGAAATCCTCTTTCAATATCCGGTACAATAATCCCGGGTTTTCTTCGGTATGCAATTGTTTCCAATAACTCATACCCAATTTCTCCAATACCCTTATCGATGCATTGTTTCCCTCCAGCACCTGCGCTACTATTTGTTCTAATCCCAGTGTTTCAAATCCGTACTGCAAACATGCTCTGCCCGCCTCTGTAGCATAACCCTTGCCCCAGTGTTGTTGTTTCCACCTGTAGCCCAGATCGGTTTCATTAATATCTTCCAGGTATTTCAATCCGCAAAAGCCTATCACCTCATTAGTAGCTTTTACGACTGTAGTCCACCTGCCATATCCATATTTTTTATAGTCCTTATAGTTGCGTATCAACTCCTCTGTTTCTACCACTGATGTAGAAAGCCACATCGCCTGTGTATTTCAGCACTTCAGGGTCGCTATTCATCTCAAACAAGTCCGGCGCATCACTCACTACGGACTCCCTTAATATCAACCTTTCTGTTTCTAATACAACGCTCATGACAATGTAAAGTTAGCTGTAATTGCCACAAACTACTTAGCTTAGCAATTCATTAAAACATTACCTTCCGCCCTTGGCGGAAGGCTGGGAGGGTATATGCGTGCAGTTATTCAAAGAGTTTCTACAGCCAGTGTCACTATTCATGGCGATATGAAGGCGGCCATCGGGCCGGGTTTTATGGTATTGCTGGGTATTGAAGCAGAAGATGATAAAGTAGATGCAGAGTGGTTGGCCAAGAAAATTGCGGGGCTGCGTGTGTTCAATGACGAGGCAGGACTGATGAACAAAGACCTGGCGGAGATTGATGGCGACATCATGGTCATCAGCCAGTTTACCCTGCATGCATCGTACAAGAAAGGCAACCGGCCATCCTTTATAAAAGCTGCAAGGCCTGAGCAGGCTATCCCATTGTATGAATATTTTGTGCAGCAGCTGCACACCATTACAGGAAAGGAAATAGCCACAGGAGAGTTTGGGGCTGATATGAAAGTGGCCCTGGTAAACGATGGACCCGTAACTATTATTATGGATACAAAGAACAAAGAATAGCATATATAATAATACGGGTAATTAACAGCCACTACTTTTAAGTTTTGACTTTTTACTTTTGACTTTCTAAGATGTTCGACGATAATTATTTCATGAAAGAAGCCCTGAGGCAGGCGCAACTGGCCTACGATGCGGGTGAGATACCTATTGGTGCAGTGGTGACATGGGGCGATAAAATTATTTCGCGCGGGCACAATCAAACGGAGCAACTGAACGACAGCACAGCACATGCCGAAATGATTGCCCTCACAGCCGCATTCAACGCATTGGGCAGCAAATACCTGCCCGAGGCTACTATATATGTTACTATCGAGCCCTGCCTCATGTGTTGCGGGGCGTTGTACTGGAGTAAGATAGGCCGCGTGGTGTTTGGCGGTGGGGATGAAAAGAATGGCTATAAAAGAATTACAAAAGAGAACTGGCCTTTTCATCCTAAAACCGAATTGGTAACAGGCGCATTGGCCGAAGATTGTATCAAACTGATGAAAGATTTTTTTGCGGCAAAGAGATGATATACGACTGGCAAATTGTTAAATCTCATACTTACGCATCGTTTCCGCAAAACAAACTGACGGAAACAGTTGTTGACAATAAGACAATAGCATTGCTGCGCAGGGGGAATGATATATTCGCCTTCGCAGCTACTTGTCCGCATGCTGGTGGAAGATTATGCGATGGTTGGGTGGACATGGAGGGCAGAATAGTATGCCCCTTACACAAATACAGGTTTGACCCTGCCAACGGCAGAAATACCAGCGGAGAAGGCTATAAATTGAAAACCTACCCTGTGGAGATAAGGGACGAAAATATTTATGTAGGTTTATGGTAAAGCATATGACAAATAATCCCCCATACCTTAACAGAGGCTCGGTTGTAGGTATTACCTGCCCCTCGGGTTATGTATCAGAAGACCGCGTAAGATTTGCTGCCGAAGTATTGAAGCTGTGGGGGTTTGAAGTGGTGATAGGTAAAACGGTAGGCAGCGAACATCATTATTTTTCAGGTACGGATGAACAGCGCGCTGCCGACCTGCAACAAATGCTGGACAATCCTGGAATCAATGCCATATTGATGGGGCGCGGAGGCTACGGGCTGAGCAGGATAATAGACAGGTTGGACTGGAGTAAATTTAAACTGAACCCCAAATGGATATGCGGGTTCAGTGATATTACTGTGTTGCACAGCCATATACATAACATATTGGAAATACCCACCCTGCACAGCCCCATGTGCGGTGCCTTTACACCCGATACAGTTAATGCCGGGCACATAAAAAGATTATACGCCTGCCTGATAGGCGAGAGCCAGCATTATCATACAATGCCGCACCCGCTTAACCGTATAGGTAAAGGTGAGGGTATATTAACTGGGGGCAACCTGGCTATATTATCACACCTGGTTGGCTCAAAATCGGATATAGATACTACTGGCAAAATACTCTTTATAGAAGATATTGGCGAACATTTGTACAAGATGGACCGCATGATGCTGACATTGAAACGTGCAGGCAAACTGGATAACCTGAAAGGATTAATCGTAGGGGGGTTGACAGAGATGGAAGATACAGAACGCCCCTTTGGCAAGACGGTGGAAGAAATCATTTATGACAACGTGGCAGAATATAACTATCCTGTGTGTTTTGATTTCCCAACAGGGCATATAGAAGATAATCATACACTGGCGCTGGGCATGATGCATAAACTAACGGTAACAGACATGGGCGCCCACCTCGACCTGGAAAAAGATATAATGCTTTCTTAAAAATGAACATTATCATCCTTTTTACGTTGGTTAAGTGATAATTTAGCGTTTACTCACAAAATCTACTTTTTATGAAGACAGTATCGGTATTTGTACTGGCGTTGGGCGTATTCGCCACAGGCTAGAT
>JACFNS010000290.1 GCA_019454705.1 Taibaiella sp.
AGCCCCTATATCGCCCAGGTCAAATTTAAAAGAGCTCATCCACTGCACATGGCTGATGGCGAGTACTTCTACTTTATCGTCCAGCAGGCGTTGTTTCATCATATCAACAGGGATGGTGAAACCATCTGTATCTTCTAACCATCTAATTTCAAAAGCATTGACTTTAAACGGGTCTAACAAAGAGGGATAATCACCTTTGTACAGCATCACTTTTTCTGTACCCTTCAGCGAGTGGACTATACCATTGATACCCCATGAAAAGTTGGGCAGGAAGGACATATTAACTACGGGTACAGATAAAAACGCTGCCAGCCGTTGACGTATCTGAGGTTGTGTTTCGTCGCGCCATTTTTCGGCATTGGCACTGGTGTAGGTAGAGAATGTGGCATATAATTTATTAGCCTCGTCAGTAAAATTTGCCGGAACAAGACCCGCGGCGGCTGTGTTGAGGTATATGTGTTGCATGGAGTGCAAATTAGTGATGTTTTCAGTTAAAGAACCTGTAATGTTTTAAGACATAAGCCGTCTAACTATGCTATAACAGATATTCCTTAGGCAAAATCAGTTATTTTTGAATATACAAACTGACCGAAGGAAATAAATATGGCGACCATCAATAAATCATTCTTACTCGTACTGACCTTACTGTGTTTTGCTGCGCTGCCCGGCATGGCCCAGCACCAGAAACACGGGCTGACCTGGTACACGGATATCAATAAGGTGTACGAGTTGTCTAAAAAAACGAACAAACCTGTATTCGCATTTTTTACTGGCAGCGACTGGTGCGGCTGGTGCCATAAATTAGAGAAAGCCGTTTTCTCAAAACCCGGTTTCCAGCAATGGGCTAAAACTAATGTTATACTGCTGGAGGTTGACTTCCCCAGGAAAAAAGAACTGCCACAGGCGCTGGTTGAGCAGAATAATGGCCTTCAAAACTTCTTCCAGGTACAGGGTTTCCCTACTATATGGATGTTCAATATGGACAAAGACCCTAAAAATGGCAAGTACAATATCTCGGGGTTAGGTTCATTGGGCTATCCGCGTGCTGAAGCAGGGAAAGAAGAGGCGGCATTTCTTACCAATGCCAATGCTATACTGAAGAATAAGTAATTGCTATGTTGTGCAGCAGGCGCTGCATTCATCATGTGTCGAAGCGGATGCGTTCGACCAGTGGGGATGTTGGTGCACTCATAAGGCCGACTAAAAGGAAATTTTCCTGAGCGAGGTTTCCCCCTATCCCCCTAAAGGGCAGACTTATTTGGGGTTCACTTCTGTCCCAATGTGAAGCTATCCCGGCCCTAAAGCCCGCCCAAATGATCTGGTCGGACGGGGTAGATGTTATGTAAATACATACCGTGGGAGTTCCTGTGCAGGTTTACATCCTCCGCCCTACATTCGTGGGCACCTCCTGCGTTACTCGCATTCGCTCGTTAGACCGCTTTGCTCAGTTCAAAGGAGGAATAACAAAACCGTCCCCCAAAAGGAGGACGGCTTCAAGTTTATCATCATGCGGCTGCGCCGCAATTGATTATTTGATGATTTCAGTAACCTGACCGGCACCTACTGTACGGCCACCTTCGCGAATCGCGAATTTCAGACCTTTCTCCATCGCGATAGGCGCGATCAGAGTTACGTGCAGGTTAACGTTATCGCCAGGCATTACCATTTCCACACCTTCAGGCAGGTGACACTCACCTGTAACGTCTGTAGTACGGAAATAGAACTGAGGACGGTACTTGTTGAAGAACGGAGTGTGACGTCCACCTTCTTCTTTGCTCAGTACATACACCTCACCTTTGAACTCGGTGTGTGGAGTGATGCTCTTAGGAGCACAGATAACCATACCACGTTTGATGTCTTTCTTTTCTATACCACGCAGCAGGATACCAGCGTTGTCACCAGCCTCACCACGGTCCAGAAGTTTCTTAAACATCTCAACACCTGTACAAGTAGAAGTAAGAGGAGCATCGTTGAAACCTACGATTTCTACGTTGTCACCAACTTTGATAACACCACGCTCGATACGGCCTGTAGCCACAGTACCACGACCTGTGATAGTGAACACGTCTTCTACAGACATCAGGAACGGCTGATCAACAGCGCGCGGAGGCAGAGGAATCCACTCATCCACAGCTTTCATCAGGTCCAGAACTTTTTCTACCCACTTAGCTTCACCAGCCAGTGCGCCTGTAGCAGAACCTTGTATAATTGGCGTGTTATCACCATCATATTCGTATTTGCTCAGCAGTTCGCGGATTTCCATTTCAACCAGTTCCAGGATCTCAGGATCGTCAACCAGGTCTACTTTGTTCATAAATACCACCATACGGGGAACGCCAACCTGGCGGCCCAAAAGTATGTGCTCTTTAGTTTGAGGCATCGGACCATCTGTAGCCGCTACCACCAATATAGCGCCGTCCATCTGGGCAGCACCTGTAATCATGTTCTTCACATAGTCAGCGTGACCTGGACAGTCAACGTGCGCATAGTGGCGGTTATCAGTTGCATACTCAACGTGTGCAGTGTTGATAGTGATACCGCGCTCCCTTTCTTCGGGTGCACCGTCAATTTCATCATATCCTTTTTTCTGCGCCAAACCTCTTTCAGAAAGAATGGTTGTAATCGCTGCTGTCAAAGTAGTTTTACCGTGGTCCACGTGACCGATGGTACCAATGTTTACGTGGGGCTTGTCCCGCTGAAAGGTCTCTTTTGCCATCGTATTAGTTGTTTAAATTTTATACTGTTTCCTTAAAAAGAGTGCAAATATAAGTTATTTTTGTTTCAAAGAAATTTATTTTTCGGGTTGGATATATACTTTTTTAAGAAGGTTTGCCGACATGCCTATCCACAGGCACAAAACGGGCATAGCCGTGTAAAACATACGCTCTACAGACACCGATAACAACATCTGAACAAAAACGCAAACAACGAACCATTTTGTCACCTTATCGCTGCCTCTCCATAGTTTTGAAGTATATCCCGGAATAAACATCCAAGCCAAAACAGGTATCAATATCCACAGAAACAAATTTGACAAAATCTTATACAACCCATAAAAACTAAACAGCACCCGCATGAATTGTGGTGCAAGATATATGTGGTACATATCTGCCTTTAGACCGCTCATAAATACAGGCGGTGCGTATAACTCGTATATATACCTGTAACTGAACACCAACACCCCCGAAAGCATGAAATAAAGCGCCAGCTTCCGTTTATCGATATGACTGAAGAAGAAAATAAGCGGTGCTACAAATATGAATGCCTCTTTGGCCCAGGGCCCCAGGAATATGGCCCACAGCAGCATAGGTGTGTTCTGCTCTTTGATGCCTAGCAAGGACCAAGCTACAGTGACACAAAACAGTGAGTCGACGAGGGGAAGTCCGCTGAGATATATAGTATAACGACTGGTGAGCATAACCAACACACTGCCTATAGCTATATAGGTAGAGAGGCCATAGGCCCTGCAGTACCTATAAATAAGCAAGCCGAAGTAACTCATTAATAAGGTATTGATAAAGAAGAAACTGAATGGCAGACCAAAATCGCCGGTAAAATACGTAGGTGCCAACTTGCCAAAAACACCGCCAAATAGGTAATTGAGCCCCGAAGCAGCAAAAGGTATCAGCACCCGGAAACGCCTGACAGGGCTTTGCTCAAAGTCGAACTGTGCCAGGCCAAGATAAGTATGGCAATCGTTGAACTGGGATAGATCGTAAGCAAACAGAACGGATATGGCAGGGCCAGTAATAACCGCCATGCAAAACATGAACACCAAAGTATGCTCGTGAAAAATGAATTGACGTATACGATGCATAGTAATAAAAGCTATGCGGCAAACTTATCAGAATTAATCGGGAAAACTAAATGAAAGAAAAAAGTGAGAGCTGCTTAGTCCCGTACGTACGAGAAACTGCCGACCTTACCGCCAATAGCGGGATGCTCCGAAATAATTCAATAATAAAAAAGGAAAGGAGTGAGCTGTTGAGCAGGATTGAACTGCCGACCTCTTCCTTACCAAGGAAGTGCTCTACCACTGAGCTACAACAGC
>JACFNS010000291.1 GCA_019454705.1 Taibaiella sp.
AGCCCTTATGCGCCCTTGTTGTAATTGTACCCATTTATTGTAAAACAATCTTTTTTCCAGGAGATTGTTTTAGTACTGCTGAATAATCGAGTGATCCGGAGGGCGCCTGATTTTTCAGCATTTTTTTATATATCATTTACCAGGAAGCAAAAAACCTCGCCGGGGCCGTGTACGCCCACTACCAATGTTTTTTCAATATCTGCAGTGCGGCTGGGGCCGGTGTTCAGGTTTATCATAGAAGGCAGGTTACTGCCATATTTTTTCTTCATTGCATCTATGGCATGGGCTATATCGGGCACTACCTGGCTGGTGTAAGCCACAATTATATGGACGGGGTAAAATACAGATGATGTGCGCCCCATATGCAGTCTGCTGCTCAGTATTACGGAACCAGTACGCGCCACCAGCAATTCACATCCTGTAATACATGCATCAGCATCTTCAGGATTGTCGTTGGCAGACAAGGCAATATCTATGTTATTATTCTTTAGTGTTGCCAATAAAGGTTCATCGGCACAAAGCATTTTTTTCCAGCCCCTGCTCTCGTGCAGGTTCACCAGGCTGACCAGCAGTTCTGTTTTGTCTGCACAAAACACGAACTTCCCACCCAATTGTATAAAATTTTCTGCAAAACGCTCTTCATCTGACAGGCTTGATTTTGCATAAATCTGTTCCTGCTGGCGCTTGTCCAGTTCAGGATATGGTACGGGCAGTGCTTTTTTATTCAGCTCTTTGCGTATCCTCGCCAATATATTCTCTTTCGACTTTGAAGTTTTGAACGTCTGCATCAGTGTACAAAGTTAAAAAACTAATAAGATTCATCATTGTAATTGTAACAATATACCCCGGCAGGCACATGCAGCCATTTAATTAGCCGGCTTGCGGGCTACTACCACAAAGTTGAGGGTAGAACTATAGTCTTTATCAATCTTGTCCAGCCAGGCAAATAATGTATTAATTATCCATTTGACCCTGAAAACATAATAGAACCCCTTCAGTACACGCGCCCTGGTTGACTTTTTACCATAACATGATGAGCGCAGACTGTTGTGCAACAATTGGCCTACCATAGCCCACTTGCCCCCGTTAGGAGTAATCGTAATATCTGTAAACCCTGTTTCATTCAGTATGTATTCAAATCCATACTTTGTGAAACGAAAAAAGTCATACGGTTCTTCGTGGTGTTCCCATGCCATTGGGCCCGATAGGATAAGGCAACCTCCCGGCTTTAAAATCCTGAAAGCCTCTGACAATAATTTACGATGGTCGGCCACGTGCTCAATAACCTGTGTAGTAAAAACGGTGTCTTTGGTATTATCCGGCAGTGGAATTTCTGTAGCAGGGCATATGATATCTACCAGTTGTTTGTCCGACTGAATAATATCACAGCCTGTGTATGAATTTATTTTGCCCTCAAAAAAAGGCAAATAAGGCTTGTTGCCACAGCCAATATCCAGCACATCGCCTTGTGCATTAGCGGAAATTGCCTGTTTCAGGTCGGCAAAAAGAAATTTATAGACGATATAATTATGGTCCGACTTACCTACGTCAAGGCTTTTAAGCCGTTCTAAATTTTCAACGTGCATGTTATATATACTTTCTTAACCTGCCTTTTGCTACCATTTTCGAAAATCTGCCGGGAAACCATTTTTTCAGGACCAACAACCCGAAAAAACCGATGGGGCTCCTGGAAAATTTATGCATAATGTTCTCGTCAATATACTGCGCACCATAAAAATAGGGGTGTTTAGCTATCAGATATTCAACATTTGCATTGTTTTTTATTTTGTTTTTGTTCAATTGTCGAATCATTGAGTTACTAAGTACCCTGTAATCGTACAATACTTCATCAATATAATGGAATAAAAAACCCTTGAAGGAAGCGTGCAACCATATTTCCCAATCCTCTACGCCCTTCCCCGGCATGTTTCTATCATAGCCTCCTGTGGCTTCCCACAGTTCTCTGCGATAAATGGCACATGCGTCAATATAATTATTCAGTAGTAATCTTTGCAGGTTAAACCCTCCCGGTCTGAAGACTTCTGTTCTATCTCCAAAATAAGCGGCATTCCCATAAACTACAGAAATTTCCCGATTGTTATTCAAAACATCAATCCCTTTGTAAATGTATTCCGGCCTTAACTTATTGTCTGCATCCAGTGGCAATATGTATTTACCTACAGATACCGATATGCCATTATTTCTCGCCATTGCCAACCCCTGGTTATCCTGAAAAATCACATGATAACCCTCATCTGCCAGTTTCTCCAGTCTTCTATTGGTCAACTCATCTGTTGACCCGTCATTGATGATAATCGTTTCAAAAAGGTGCTTATCTGCTATAGCATTAATACTAGACAATGCATCATCTATATACTGCCCCTGATTGTAACAAGGTATTATTATCGAAACAAGTGGTGTATTTACTTTCTTTGTATCCATTTTTTAAGAAAATACAGTTTGTATCGTAAGAACCCGGAATAGCCCTGCAACTGGTTAAATTTCTGTACGAAATACCCCATCATGTCAGGATGAATCCTTGTAAGAAATTCAGGATCAGTCAAACTCCTGTATGGCTCCAGTATGCCTGCATATTGACTGTAAACATCCTGTTTGACGTACACAATAATATTTTGCTTGTACCACCACTCTACACTGTGTTCATTCCATACCTTTTTGCGCACCAGGTCTACCGGAATGTAACCCCTGTCCATAAATTTTTTCGCCCAGTATTCAGGGTATTGTTCGTTGATGTGGTAAGTACCTATCTGGTGTGGCAGGGCCGCTGAAAACATAACAATATCCGATGCCATGGTCAGTGAATCAACTATATTATCTGCTGATGACTCTGGCAAATGCTCGGCTACTTCCACGCTCATAGCAAAGTCATATTTTCTGCCGGGTTGGTAGGTCTTCTTTAAATCGTAAGAGATGAAATTTTCCGGCTTGATCTTCAGCATGGCTTTATCTACATAATCGCCATCCACACCTGTCAAATCTGTTATCCCGTAATCATTAGCGAAAACACTTAACCATGCACCTATACCGCAACCTATATCCAGCACACTACCAGGTTTGAATATATTATATATTATGGGTAATATTTTCTTTGCAGAAGTATAAGACCCATCCAGATGGTTTTCATAAAAGACTTTATCGTATGTAGCCCCCATTTATATAAAAACTTGACGCAGACAAAGATGCATATTTATTCAACAAATTCATCTATCAATTTTTACCATCCCATACACTATATTTACAATGTTGAATTAACCCGAATATGACCTTTGCAAGATTCGCATTGACCCTTACTTACCTCTTGCTGGCGCTTACAGCTACGTCACAGATACCCACCAACGGTCTTGTAGCGCATTGGCCGTTTACAGGAAATGTGAATGACGCGCATGGCACCCACCATGGCAATGCTAACAATATAGTACCAGCACAAGGTAAAATGGGTATGAACAATACAGCCTACCAATTCAATCATGCTAATGCATTCATCGGCGTCCCATATCAAAGTGACATGAATATGTCGGCTATTTCTATGTGCGCCATTCTTAAACCTAATGCTTTCTACACAAATACATGCCAGGGTAATTATGTCTTAATACGGGGGACAATAGGTAGTTCAGGAGGATATTTCCATGGATTTTCAGATAACGCTTATAACAATTGTAATGCTGCCGATACAAATCTGTATGTTTTTAGCGTTCATGTGGGTCCAATAACCATGCCTAACAGTGCAATGCAAAGCAACACGAAAGTGCATACAGGCAGTTGGTATTGTGTAGTAATGACCTACGACAGTGGTACAACGAAAATATATGTAGACGGCGCATTAGTTAATACTACAACCGGCTGGTCAACAACTATCGGTTCATCTACGGACAGTATATGCATCGGTAAATTTCCATGGGGTGGGCCCGGATTCCCGTACAATTTTAATGGGGTTCTGGATGATATTGCTATTTACAACCGTGCGCTCACCCAGTCTGAAATAGATTCCTACTGCACTAATGCCCCGTTAATAGGCAATA
>JACFNS010000292.1 GCA_019454705.1 Taibaiella sp.
CTTATCAACAATCCGGCAACGAGCAGAAAGCTATTGAGTCTTATCAGCGCATAGTAAAGGAATACCCTACCTCTGCCGAATACGTGGCTTCTCTGGACGCGCTGAAAAGCCTCTACATACAAATTGGCAAACCGGGTGAATACGCCAGGCTGTTAAAAGACAACAATATACAGGGTAGCGAAGAAAACAACCTGGACACGACCTACTATGCTACCGCTGAAACACAATATGCAGCGGGCAATTGGGCCAAGGCAAAAGGATTGTTGAACGAATACCTGCAGAAATACCCTAACGGCTCATTTGCAGGTAAGGCACATTATTATAAAGCGGAAAGCCATTACCAACTAAAAGAATACAAAGAAGCACTGGAGGAGTACGGATATGTACTAAATGCTCCCTGGAGCAACTTTTCAGAGAACAGCGCCAGGCGAGCTGCAGCCATCGCTTTTAATATGGAAGACTGGCAGCAGGCAAGAAAACATTACACGGAGCTTCGGAACATAGCGATGACCGAAGAAAACCTCCTGACTGCATACAACGGCCTGATGCTGACCAATGACAAACTGAACGAACGAAGTGCCGCTTCAGCATATGCAGACACACTGCTCTCTATAACAAGTACCGATACCAAGATAAAAGAAAACGCACAACTCATAAAAGCCAATGCACTGATGATGGCTGCTGACTATGATGGTGCCCTGGCATTATTCCAACTACTGGAAACCGCAGGCATAGCTGCTACAGCCGCAGAAGCCAGGTATAACATATCCTTTATCCAATACCTGAAAGGAAACCTGAAAGAAGCAGAAGCAGCAGCCAATAACACCATTCAGCTTTCGGCAGGCGAAGAATATTGGGTTGTTAAATCATTCCTGCTGCTTGCAGATATCCTGGTGCAACAAAAAGATTACTTCAATGCAAAAGCCACATTGCAAAGCATTATAAAAAACTGTAAAATACCCGAACTGAAAAACCAGGCCAATGAAAAACTGAAAGAGGTAAAACAGTTGGAAAACAAGAAGACTAAATTATCAGACAAATAATGAACGGCAGGTTTCTGGCAATATCAATACTGGGGTTGTTAACCTGTTTTTCAGCCAAAGCACAAAAGGGTGCAGCTAAAGACACTGTAATAAAAGGCGCTACTATTGAAATTATCCAATCTTACACTCCGGAAGTAAAGCGCAGCCCACGGCCCACACCAACACCGTCGTTGCCTCCGGTTGATACAACCACCCCTGTATTGCAACACCATGTACCTGCGCAAACACTATTCTACTCCTATGGTTCCTTGCCACTACGGCCATTGGCATTAACATTGAGTGAAGAGGAAACCGGGTATGAAAACTATGTAAAATTGGGCGGCGGAAACCAGTCGACATTATACCTGGATGCAGGCGTAGGCAGCCTGAAAGGTAATAATTACGAAACTGCCATCCTGTTTAATCACTTATCGCAGAGTGGCAGCATTGACGACCAGAAAGTATCGCTAACCGGAGCGGATGCCCGCGGCGTTTATCGCAACAACGGGAAAGCATTCGGCGCACAACTGGGCATTCATCACAACAGGTTTCACTATTACGGGTACGACCATAGTAAATATACATACCCTTTAAATGCTGTAAGGCAGGCATTTACCGATCTAAGCCTTGCCGTGGACATGAAAGATGAGTTATCCGATGGAAAAAAATTCAGTTACCACCCCAACATAAGCGCAGGGCTATTTACCGATAAATTCAATGCATCTGAAACCAGTTTCGGCATAAGTGTTCCTACTACCTATATTATTGATAGCAACACGCAGGTGTATGCTAATGTTCACCTCAATATCACCGGTTTCAATAACAGTGTTGGGAGCCAGAGCAATAATATATTCCAAATAGCACCGGGCATCAGGTTCAGCAAAGGCATATTTACCGGCCATGCAGGTATTTCCCCAACCATCGGCAGTACGGCCACTTATTTTTTGCCGGATGTAGCAGTTAACTTCACCTTGCCAGGCACACAGTTTATGTTTTTTGCCGAATGGGAGGGCCGGCTGATGCAAAACAGCTATAAGCAACTCACCACTCTCAATCCATATATGTCAAACCTATACAGAGTGCAGCAAACTCAGTCTACAGAGATATATGGCGGAATCAAAAGTAATTTAGGCAAGCATGTAAGCTTTGACGGTAAGCTGAGCTGGTGGCAATATAATGGCCTACCGATATTCATCAATGATACTGCCGGTGATAAAAAACAATTCCTGCTGTTATATGACACAAGGGTAAATGCCATCGGCTTGCAGGCCGGCATACGTTATCATATAGCCGAAACATTTTCTGTCGGCTTCAGTGGGCAGTGGATGAATTTCGTTAAAAAATCTTATGCGGAAGTATGGCACCGTCCCGGCGTTACGTTCAAAGGTGACGTGCTGGCTATGCCAATGAAGAAACTGACCATCAATGCTTATATATCATTTATAGACGAATTATATGCGCTGGATAATGGTAACCGCACTTTAAAGCTCAGTTCCATACTGGATATCGGTGCCGGTGCAGAGTATGAAATAATAAAACGTCTTAATGTTTTTGTACAGGCAAACAACCTGCTAAACAGCAAATACCAACGCTGGTATGGCTATGATGCCTTCGGCATGAACATATTTGCCGGCGCACGGTTGAAATTTTAAATTACAGTGGGATAATTTTCCGATGTTAGCCCTATTTATTTATTTTACACCCGCAAAACATAGAGCAGGATTTTCATAATACATGGATGTAGCAAAATATATAGGTTTATTTTTATTGAAGAACGAGCAGTGTTATATCCATGGGCTGGGTACACTGCAATTCTCCAGGAAACCTGCTACATACGATGGGCAAAACCTGCAGGCACCCTCGCACGAAATCGTCATGGTTGCAGGTGGCAATGTTGACGAATCGCTGGCTAACTATATAGCAACTAACGAGCAAATCAGCATTACCAAAGCTTCCAACGCATTGCGTGATTTCAGCAGCGAAACTAAAATGAAACTGGATGCAGGTAACATGGTACCTCTGCCCCACCTCGGCAAGTTTACCTCTGCCGACGGAAGAATTGGATTTGTAACGGACCCTCATTTACAATACAAAGCATCTCCGATTGCTGCTCAGAAAGGGGTATCGATGCGGCAGAATGAACGTCCACCAATACCTCACCAGCCATATATCCCCACTACCCCTGTAGGTTCGCCACTGGCCACCGCACAGCCCGGCATGCCGCCTGCATCGCCACATATGCAGCAGTATATGCATGAGCAGGGCGAACCTGAACGACTGAACTGGGCACGTATCATTTTCGTTTTGCTGCTACTGATAGTCATGGCCGGTGGTGCCTATTACGGTTACGAACGTTATATTGCCCCTAAACCAAGAGCGGCAAAACCCGCCCTCACAATACCTGAAATGCCGGAAGAGACAATAGAAGAACCGGTGCAGGAAACCATCATGCCTACAGACACCACTGCCACAGATAGCGTAGGTGATGAACCGTTAGAAATGATGCCCGCTTCTGCAGAAAAACAAACTCAGCCAACTATTACCCCCCCTCAACCACAATCAAAAGAGCAACAACAAAATAATCCAACTGTCCAAGCTCCCCTACAGAATAACTCCAAAATGATTACCAGCACCATGGTAGTTGCCACCACCGACTCAAAAACTGATGCTTATAAAAAGAAAAATGAACTGGCAGGCAAAGGTTATAATGTTGACGTCAGGGAAATTGATACCAACCTGTTTGACGTGGTTCTGAAAGTAAAAACAAGCCATGGGGACATAGTAAGGATAGAAGACTCACTTACCAAACTATTCGGCCGCGAGGTTTTTGGTTATTGATTCTATTGGCTACCGAGGGTTATAAACACAGCGTGGAAAAGTTGCATTAACAGTTATTGTCCCTTAATCATTTACTTTGCACAACAGGTTATTTATTCTTAATGAATAAATCTTTTGGGATTACCTGTTTATAATTGATTTTTAGTATTTTTCGTTTCAGGAAATACCTAAATATA
>JACFNS010000293.1 GCA_019454705.1 Taibaiella sp.
GTAGATAGTTTTGCAGGCAGGGAATCGGGGCCGGTGAGTAATGCCGGTACAGCGGGCGGCACTACAATAGCCACTACAACTGAAACAGGCAGAGGCACAGCACCTGCTACCCCACCCGCACCTGTAATTGTAGATTACAGCGAGATAATGCCCGCATTTGACGGTGACCTGTATGCCTTCCTGAATAAGACATTGAAATACCCCAGGCAGGCCGTGCTGGCAGGTGTAGAAGGGCGGGTAATCGTACAATTTGTAGTAAACGAAGACGGACGTATCAGCCATGCGAAAGTAGTGCGTGGTATTGGCGGCGGCTGCGATGAAGAAGCGCTGCGTGTGGTGAACGCCATGCCTGCATGGAAGCCCGGCATGCACAACGGCAGGGCTGTAAAAGTGAATTATAAACTACCGGTTAGTTTCAAGCTGCAGTGACTTTACCATTTCCTTGACAAAAAACTTACATTTTATCATAGGCGTTTCGCACGATTATTGCGTCTATACTATTAAACACTGTTTTATGAAAAGAAACAGAATCATATGGGAAGAATACAGCCCGTTTCAGGATGTGTACAGGTGGTTCAGTATATGGACAAGCCCGGCAGTATATTATCCTTCCGCTGTAATAATTGCCTGATGGCAGGAAATGTATTTGTAGTTTTGCAGCCCGATGCTGCAAATAAAGATACAAAACGAAGAACTGTGCCTGTTGCCTGAAAAGGGAATGTTTTGGGCCGCACAGAAAACCATCATCGTATCGGACCTGCACTGGGGCAAAGCCGCCCACTTCCGCAAAAACGGCATCGCTATACCCGCAAAGGTGCAACATGCTGATGAAACCAGGCTATCGGCACTGGTGCGTAAATACCAGGCGGACAGGCTGATAATAGCCGGCGACATGTTTCACAGCGTGCAGAATAAGGAAACAGATAACTTCAGCCATTGGCGCTCAGCACATGCGCAACTGCATATAGACCTGGTGATGGGCAACCATGATATACTGAAAAAAACATCATACAGCGCGCATAATATCACCCTGCACGATAACGTATTGGACGCTGGGGCATTCCTGGTGAGCCGGCAGGCATAATATAAACCCGCGCAGCTACAGCCGTATATATGTAATAGCTGATGATGAGGTGATACAGTGGCAATAACATGCCTACAAATTTCCATATGTAACTTGCTGGTAGTTTATTCCTTTTTCTGACGGATAATTTCCCGGTTTATTTGTTAGTTTTGCACCCTAATTTTTTCAAAAACATGCAATCTGTTTTTCAACACATGCAGCAACTGGAGCACGAGCAAGTGGTTTTTTGCCACGACCCCAAAAGCGGGCTCAATGCTATCATTGCTATACACAATACTACTTTAGGCCCTGCATTGGGTGGCACCCGACTGTGGAACTATGCCAGCCATGAAGAAGGAGTAATAGACGCACTGCGCCTGAGCCGCGGCATGACCTACAAAGCAGCTATCAGCGGACTGAACCTGGGCGGCGGTAAAGCAGTGATAATAGGCGACGCCTCTAAAATAAAATCGGAAGCGCTGTGGCGCAGGTATGGCAAGTTTGTGAACAGCCTGAACGGTAAATACATTACCGCCGAGGACGTAAACACATCGGCCCGCGACATGGAGTATATAGCTATGGAAACTGAACATGTAACAGGTGTACCTGAATACATGGGCGGCAGCGGCGACCCCTCCCCTTTCACCGCCTATGGTGTATTTGTAGGCATGAAGGCATCGGCCAAAAAAGCCTGGGGACATGATGATCTGAGCGGAAAAAAAGTGCTGGTGCAGGGAGTAGGCCACGTAGGACAATACCTGGTAGGCCACCTGGTACAGGCAGGTGCGGAAGTTTTCATTGCTGACATCAGCGAAATAAAACTGAAACAGACTACAGACAAGTTCCAGAAGGTGAAGGTGATTAATAATAACGACATCTTCAATATGGAAATGGACATATACGCTCCTTGCGCGCTAGGTGCTACAGTAAACAGCGACAGTATAGGTAAAATGAAGTGCCAGATAATAGCAGGAGCTGCCAACAACCAATTGGAAGCGGAAGATACACATGGCCCGATGCTGATAGAAAAAGGCATACTGTACGCACCTGACTTCCTGATAAACGCCGGCGGATTAGTGAATGTAAGCGCAGAGCTGGATGGCTACAACCGCGAGCGTGTGATGGGCCAGGTAGAGCAGATATACGACCGCACACTGGAAATATTCCAACTGAGCGATACAGAGAAAATACACACACAGGCGGCTGCTATGAAAATAGCACAACGCAGGATAGATGCGATAGCGAGTGTGAATTCGAGGTTGTAAGTAAAATAATATACTGATAAAAATGCCCGTAGTGATACGGGCTTTTTTTTATGCTTTAATTGTTGGATTAATTACCTGCTTCTACAGGTCGCGATACTTGCTTATCTGCCGCAAGGCGCTTTTTCAGCTTCAGGAACGGAGCCTCTATAAATCGGTATGAGAGATAAGCAACACCAACTGCCGCCCCGTAAAAAAGCGGAAATTTAACAATCCATGAATTGAACTCCAAAGGCGGGAAGAAACTGAAATCCAGGGACTTCCACAGTGGGTCGAACAAGTAAATGGTAATGAGGATGCCCAGCGGCTTGTGGTAGAGGTATATGCCGTAAGAGACCTTACCTATATACAAGACAGCGGGATGCTCCAGCATCTTTTTCATAATGCCGGTAAAAGCGTTGTTGCTGGCAAGATAAACCAGCATCAATGAGAAAACACTGAGGGCTATATTGTGCTGGATGAAATAAAGTATGATAGCTGATACCAGTATAATTAATGAATTCCTGCTGATGTTGCTGCTGTAAGAGCCGGAATGGTAGAGCTTGATATACGCCAGCAGCCCACCAAAGCAGAGCGAGAACATACGCGCCTGCAGCATCACGTAGTTGGTGTACATGATAAAGTACAGCAGTGATGCGGTCATTACCAACAGTATGCTGAACAAGACAGCCTTCCTGCTGCGGATAAAGATGATGAGGAAAGGCCAGAAGATATAAAACTGCTCCTCTACACTGAGCGACCATAGATGGGAAAATGCATTAGGCGGATATTCTCCGGTAAAAAATTCATAGTAGTTGACTGTATAGGTAAATGCCCATGGGGCTACATTTGAAAACTCAGGATATGTAAACCAGGCAATAAACAGTACCAGGTAGTAAATGGGGAAAATGCGGAGGAAACGCTTGATATAGAAGTTGGTGATAATTTTCTTCTGCGTCATGTCCTCTTCCCTATTGAGCAGCAGGCCCTCGGTAATGAGGAAGCCGCTGAGCACGAAAAACAGGTCCACACCAAAGTAGCCGGCATGGATGATTTTTCCGTACTGGTATATAAAATGTTCGATAAGCACCATAGTAATGGCGATAAAACGCAGTCCGTCCATTTGTCTGTACCAGGTCCTCATAAGTATGTAATGTGCTGAATGGGGGGCAAAATAATATAAACGATGCGATTTTTAGTTCCGTCATTGATTAAACTATTATTTCCGCCGCCGTAATTGAGCTATTCCCACACCTGCCATTTTTGCCATATTAACGGTTCGTTATCATGGTTAACCCATAGAAAGCCACTATCTTTGCCAACCACAGAATCGGAAAATATGGCAGACATCCTTGAAAAGGTGATAGAAGAAAACAGGCAGGGAGAGGCATACGCCCCCTTTGCAGCAGACCCTAATACATACAGCAAAAAGTTTTATATAGAGAGTTACGGTTGCCAGATGAACTTCAGCGACAGCGAGATAGTGGCATCCATACTACACGAAGAGGGCTTCGGCGCAACGGGCAATTACACTGAGGCTGACCTGGTACTGATTAATACCTGCTCCATTCGTGAAAAGGCGGAGCAGACGGTGCGCAACAGGCTGAAAACATTCAGGCAGATAAAAGAGGACAGGCCAGGTATGCTGATAGGTGTGCTGGGTTGCATGGCCGAACGATTGAAAGCGAAGTTTCTGGAAGAAGAGAAACTGGTGGATATAGTAGTG
>JACFNS010000294.1 GCA_019454705.1 Taibaiella sp.
CGGATTTCATACAACAGCAACTGGTGCTCATCATCGTACTGCTGGCGCTGCTGGTGATACAGACGGTTATGGCACTGGTACGCTATGGCAAAATCAGCAGCTTTCATACCTACCTCGCCAAGATAGCTGCACTGCTACAGGGCAGCTTCCTGATCCTACTGTTCTTCCTGCCGGAGCCACCGCTGACACTGTTCTACATAGCTTCAGCTGTTACCATTATCGAGATACTGGAAGAGATGGCAATGGTAATAATACTGCCCGAATGGAAGGCCAATATACACGGACTGTATTGGGCGCTCAAAGACAGGAAAAAAGAGCATTAGCTACTTCACCTGTACCAGTTGCTGTATAGCCCGCAGCATTGACTCGTTGGAATTGTTGATGCCCCGCAGCATATTGAACAAGGTAGGCATGTCTACCTCAGCGTACTGGCCATCGTCATGCAACTGGAACACCAATGTGCTGTGCGCCAACTGCGACTTATGTATGATGGCATCTATACCTGCAATATCAGTAGGTTGCGCATAGTGGATGTTGAGCAATACCGTTTCAGCTTCCTTGTAAAGGTTACGCTGCGCCCCCACTATCTGGGTATATAGGTTGTACAACTTGTCATTGCCCGAGCGCTCCAGCTCTGCCAGGTTGTGCTTTATATCCTTGGCGTCTTTGACAGACAGCGTGGTATTGCGGATGACCGTAGCAAGGTTATTGACCTGCTCTGCTTCTTCCTGGTTCAGTTGCCCTTGTTCCAGTTTCAGGTAAAAGTCTGTTATCTCCGCCTCGTACTTCTTCAAATCATAATAAAACCCTGCTTCATCATCTACTTTCTCTTCTATGTTAAATATCTCCTTATTCACACTGATACCACTCCTGATAAAGCTCCCGGCCTCTTTCTTCAGGGCTTCAATTGCGGCGTGGCTTTCAGCCGGGTTTACCAGTGCTATTGCCGGGGCGAACCTTTGCTTGTCATTGCCCACCAGCCTGTGTATCACTTTGGTAAAGAGAGATGTAAAGGGCAGCAACAGGATAACCGTAGCTATGTTGAATGAGCTATGGAAAGCTACCATGGTAATGAGCGGGTCTTTAATGCTCAGGATATCCGTTATCAGAAAGAGGAAGAACCTCATGAATACCAGCGCCACAATGGCATTGATGACGTTGAAGTACAGTTGCGACCAGCCTACTTTCTTTTTAATGGGGTTGCCCTTTACTGTAGCCAACACCGCAGTAAGGCTTGTACCCAAATCGGCACCAATGACTAAGTACAATCCCTGGTCAAGCGTTATGATACCAGCCGCCAGCGAAGACAGGAATATCATAATAGAGGCGGAACTTGAATGGATAGACGCAGCCAGCACAGCGCCCGCCAGCAGAAACAGCAACGGGTGCGTTGAGTGCATAAAACTGAAATCAACCTGCTGTGCGAATGCTTCGAAACCTGTACGCATGAAATCAATACCCAGGAACATCAGGCTGAAGCCCATGAGAAACTTACTGAGCTGCACCAGCTTCTCGTTGGAGAAGAGTACTATACCTATGCCGCCTGCCGCTACAAAGGGCAGTACTATATCTTTGATGCTGAACTTGAACCCCAGCAATGATACTATCCAGCCGGTAATAGTAGTACCGATGTTGGCACCGAATATCATGCCAATCCCATTCTTTAGCCCGATGATGCCGGCACCTGTAAAAGACATGACTAATAGCGACACCATGGTGCTGCTTTGCAGTATGCCCGTCACCAATGCGCCGGATGCCGCAGCTTTGAGCGGAGTGCCGGTATGCCGGCGCAGGAACAGTTTGAACGACCTGCCCACCAACGCCTTCAGCGCCTCCTCCAGCATAAACATGCCAAAGAGGAATAAGCCCAGGCCTGCCAGCAGTGGCCAGATATGTATATTATCAAAGTTCACTTACGAAAACTACAAAATTGAAGCGTATAATGTACATAATCAATGACCTGTGTCACTATCCCACACAATATTTGAAAAAGATTTGCGTTTTACGATAATAATCGTACTTTAGTACGACAAACATCGTACAATGACTAAAAAGGATATACATATAACAGAGGCGGAACTGGAAATACTGCAAGTGTTGTGGGATAAAAAAGAAGCTACTGTAAAAGAAGTACATGAAGAACTGAGCACTGAAAGGGAAGCCGTATATACCACTACGCTGAAACAGATGCAGGTGATGTACGAAAAGGGATTGCTGAAACGTGATGACAGCCGCAGGCAACATATCTACTACCCCGATGTGGACATAAAACGTGTACAGCGCAAGTTCATGGACAAGGTGATGAAAAACCTGTTCAGTGGCAGTGCGGGAGAGTTGGTGATGAACGCGCTTAGCAACTACAAGACAACACCCGAAGAACTTGACCAGATAAAAAACCTGATAGAAAAAGCCAATCAATCTAAAAAACCATAGTTATGATGAACCAGGCCACATCCATCATCGCAGAAGCACTGCTCTACTCCCTACTGGCAGGCGCAGCCACCTATATAGTATTGCGCCTGCTGTTGGCATTGTTGAAAAATATGCCTGCATTAATAAAATATCATTTATGCAATATCAGCCTGCTGATACCGTTATTAATTTTTATAGTATCGTTAACAGCGTTGACGACAATAAAGGATACAGCCCCTGTTTACCCCACTCAACCTCTTGTTGCCACCGTTTATAATAATGTACCACCGACAATCGTGCCGGCCCGGCAAGAGCCTGTTCAGGATGAGAGGCTGACAGCAGAAATGTTGTGGGCTGAAGTACATGGTATCATTAATGAAAACAGCCAACCTATTACCTGCCTATATGTAGCCGGGCTACTCTTATTCACAGTACGACTGTTGCTGCAATACAGGCAGTCGCAACAACTGAAAACAAAGGGCGTGCTACCTGCTACCGATGAATGGTACCGCCTTCTGGCCAATACTATGAGCCAATTGCGCATTACCAGCCCTATACATATTGCGTTTACTGAAAGGAAAATATCCCCTTGTATTATAGGCCACGCAAAAGCGGTGATACTGATACCCATATCACTGGCTAATCATCTTACAACGGAACAGGCAGAAGCCATATTACTGCACGAACTGGCGCATTACAAACAATACGACCATTATATCAACCTGGGAGTACAATGTGTGAAATGCTTATTGTTCTTCAATCCTTTCGTTTGGCTCTCATCTGGTTTAATTGACAAATATCGTGAACTCTCCTGCGACGAAACAGCTGCAAGGCATGAACGAAATATAGAACTGGCGGAAACCCTGGCAATGATTGCCGGCATGCAGGCAAGGCAAAACAGCCTGGTGATGAGCCTGAAAAAGAGAAGCCCGTTACTGGCAAGGGTGCAGGCTTTACTATCTATCCGCCAATACGATAAGTCATCGCACAGGCTATTACCCGCTATAGTTACTACTATCATATTGGCAACAGGGCTGCTGATAGCAGGTAGTACAAAACTGTTCTCTACCGAAAAAGACAATCTGCGCGAGCAACTGAAAGAGATAAGCGCGCAGATGTATAAAGAGGGTAACCATAAATACATTTTTGTAGATGCTGTACTTGACAGTTTGATAATATTACCTGCTAAAGCTGATGTCTTGTACATGGGTTCTCAATACTTCTCAATGATGGGAAGTAAGGGCCAGGTAATAATGACAGTGCAGCAGCGTGAGCGGTATATGAAGAAACTACAACTCTTCCTGCTGTCGGTAGATGAAGACAAGGAAACACCCGTAACTTTTGACGCTATAGCAGGCAAAGGCACATTGACCATGCAGGAAATACTGAACAAAGAATCAGGGTTCCGAACCTATACCACCGAGGAACGTTACAGGGCCGGTATAGCAAAGCAGGGATGGAAAAAAGTGTTTGCTGAATTAGTGCAGGATAAGCTGGTACAACCAAGTATCAAAAACTTTTCAATGGAGTATTCCGGTAAAGGGATTGTAATCAACGGATGGAAACTGGAAGGTGTGCAGGAAGCAAAGTATGTACGCATTCTGAAATAGCTGGT
>JACFNS010000295.1 GCA_019454705.1 Taibaiella sp.
CAGGAGCGGGGCATTAAAGTAATAGTAGCCGGTGCAGGCGGGGCGGCGCATTTGCCGGGCATGGTAGCTGCGCTTACGACGCTCCCTGTCGTTGGTGTACCTGTTAAGTCCCGCAACTCAATAGATGGCTGGGATTCACTATTATCTATTGTGCAAATGCCTAATGATGTACCCGTAGCTACGGTAGCTGTAAACGGCGCGCACAATGCAGGACTGCTGGCTGTAGAGATGCTGGCCATCAGCGACAGCGCCCTGATGGATAAATTGCATGAACTGAAACAGGCCAACCGAGATAAAATTGACCGCCAACAGGAAGAAGTAAAAGGGCTGTAAACGCTTAACTGATTGCGTTTCAACCTTGTTCAGGAAGAGAAACCAATTATTTTTTCCAAAATGTGTTTAGAAATACTATTTTAATTTTTTACTTTAGGACACAATTGTGTTAGCAACAACACATACTTATCAAAATAACCGTTTATGAAGAGACTGTTAGTATTGTCAATGATGTTTTTGGCGTATAACGCAGACGCACAAAAAATAAGCCTGGCCGGGGGCATAGGAGGCGCTGTGAATGGCTCGCCAAGTGACAATATGGTTTATAAATCAGACCAATCATTACTGAATTACGCTTTGACGGCAAAGCTGGCTTATACTACCGTTACCAACTGGCAATACGGTGTAATGTCCCATATGCACGAATTATCCGGTAAGTCGTCTAAAACTTATGAGGGTTTCCATAACCGTCACCTTAGGATTGACTCAGTTGGTGGTGATGGTAAGAAGCTGGTATATGCTAAAAACACGGTGAATGTCAGCGCGTTTTTCAACCGCAACTTCAACCTGAATAATAAGACATCGATATACCTGGGTATAGCAGCGGGTTATGTTTATGCCAGGAATAATTCATTGTACTACGAAGAAAACGAATCGTACAACGGTCCTGATGGGGGTAATGGCCTATGCTATGGCGGTCAGTTAGGTATCAATTCGTACCTGGGTGAGCATGTGTCTATATTCCTGGACGTGGCAGTGCGTTACTACGACCTGGAATATGACAGTAATGTAGAGGCTCCGGCGGTAAGGCCTTACGAAACATTGAGTTATTCGATACTGGCCGTACCTGTAACTGTTGGTCTGAACTTCGACCTGTTTAAGATTGGCGAGAACACACGTAACTCTTACAATACGAGGAGAAAAAAATATAATTAACATCTCAACTATATTGTGATAACGCCCGGTACTGATGTATCGGGCGTTTTGTTTGGAAAGCGGTGATTATCTTTATACTCTTCAATGAGCACTGATAAAAACATAGAGCAACAAAAGGATTTTTATAACACCTACTGGGCACGTATGCAGCCCCTGGGAAGTTATAAAATAGAGCGTGCGAAATGGATAATGGATGTGCTGCTCAGGCTCAGGAGGAAGATTGGCAATACAAATACCCGCCTGCTGGATTTGGGCTGTGGCGACGGACGTTTAGTACCCTTATGGCAAAGCATATCAGGGGCAGAAACCCATGGGTTGGAGCTTTCTCCGCAAGCTGTGCAAACTGCGCAGCAAATGTTTCCGTCCATCCGTTACAAACAAGGTGATGCTGTTAACACGGGGTATGACAATGCTCACTTCGATATAGCGGTATGCCAGGAAGTGCTGGAACATATAGAGGAGCAGGACAAGCTGGTAAATGAATGTAGCCGCATAATCAAAAACGGCAGTTACCTGGTATTGACCACGCCGAACAAATATTATTTTGACAGAAGGAAAGGCGGCAACTATTCGCAGCAGCCCATTGAAAATATTATTGATAAACCCGCATTGCTCAATTTATTGTCACCTTATTTCGAAGTATTGTCTTTTGAAACATTGATATATGCAGCGGGTGACTATGGCATATACAAGTTTATCACCAACAGGTATTGGCTGGCTATTCTTCGACGCCTGGGTGCTGAACATGCATGGAAGCATTACCTGCTGAAAAAAGGCTATGGCCTGCATATGGCAGTTGTGTGCCGAAAGAAGTAACTTTCCCTATAATGGTATGTGAATAGACACTACCGTACCCCGTCCCGGTGAGCTGTCCCATTCCACGGTTCCTTTCAGGTAGTCAACTCTTGTCCTGATATTCTTTAGCCCGATTCCGTCAAACTTAGATTTGTCTGCGGTGTTGAAACCTTTGCCGTTGTCTTCAATTGTCGCCGTTATTTCTTCAGCATCATTTACCAGCGTTATATCCAGAGTATCAGCCCCGGAGTGTTTAATCACATTATTGACACACTCCTGTACAATACGGTATAGCATAATTTCAATATTCTCATCTATTTTTTCGTTCAGCCCTTCAGCATGCAAGTTTATTTTCAGGACACTGTTGTCAATTTTATTAATGAAATCGCGCACTGCTGCCGCCAGGCTGTTTCTTAATAAAGAATTGGGCATGATGTTGTGCGAAACGTTGCGCACTTCGGCACAGCTATCATCTACAAGTTTCAGCGCGTTTTCAAATCGTAATTTTTTCTGTTCATCTGCAAACTGTATTTCGCTGCTTAATGAGGACAAATTGATTTTGGCTGCGCTCATCATCTGGCCCACACCATCGTGCAGGTCGCCGGCTATACGTTTTCGTTCATTTTCTTCAGCTTCTATTATTGCCCTGGTGGCCAGCTCCTGCTGTTTCAGTATCGCTTCCTGCATAGCTGCCTGCTGTTTCAGCCGGTAACGCCTGTACCCTGAATATCCTAATAGTGATATAGCGGTCAGCAGGGCAGCGCTACCTGTCAGCAGGTAATTCTTCTTGGTGAGTTCAAATTGTTGCTCCTGTATTTTCTTTTCTTTCTTTTCAGTTTCGTACCGTGTATTCAGTTCCGCTATCAGGTTCTGATTATCCAGGTTGAGTATAGAGTCCCTGAAGTGTCTGTATAGTTGCAGGTATTTGTAGGCGCTGTCATACATTTTGTTCCTCGCATAGAAGTCTGAGAGACTTTCCAGTGCCTCATAATTTTGTTTGTTGTTTTTTATTTCTATCGCCAGCGTCAAGGCTTTTTTAATGTATAACTCAGCATTTATTAAGTCGCCTTCACGTTCGTAGTTTTCACCCAGGTAGTTATAGGTATACGCCAGCTCTATATATTCCTTTATACGTTCCCTTATACCGATGGATTTTTTAAGATAATATTCGCCGCTATCCAACATGCCTGACTTGGAATAGGATGCACCAATATCATTGTATATAAAGGCTATGTCTGACGAATCTTGAATAGCATAGTATATATCTCTTGTTTTGAAATACCAGGAAAGCGCCTTTTTATAATCCCCCCTGTCGCGACTGATAATGCCCAGGTTGTTATAAGAGTTGGCCATAGCAATCGTATCTTTTTGCCTTTCCCTTATTTCCAGTGCCTGCAGGTGATATGATTCTGATTTATCCAGGTCACCCATAGTGGCATAATAAGCCCCAAGACCGGTGTAGGCATTACTTACAAAAGTATCGTTCAGGTGCTCCTCGCATACCTTAAGTAATCCCAAATAATAATATAATGCCGAATCGTACTTAGCCTGTCGCCTGTACACATTAGCCATGTTCCGGTAGGCATAATATTGGTATTCATAATTATTGCCTTGTATTGTCATTTGAAGCCCATGTTTGGCTGTTTCGTGCGCATCCTCAATATGTCCTGCGTCCAGGTTAATGGTTGTCCACAATAAATATGATTTGGCCAACTCGTCTTTCATTCCGGATTTGCGGGCTATTTCATTAGCTTTTTTTACAAAGTTTATACTTTGTATAATATCATCTTCCCATACTAATGTCGATAATAGATAATATGCATTAAATTGTTTATCAGGACTGTTTGTTAGTTTTTCAGCCTCAAGTGTTAATGAATCAATATTGTAAGGTTGGCCATAAGCCCCAACAACAAAAAGCAAAAGTATAATTATTGATAATATGTGTCGCATAATCAGTACATCCGGCCGACAAATTAATAATTATCGCTGTGTATAACACC
>JACFNS010000296.1 GCA_019454705.1 Taibaiella sp.
ACAGTGTTGCCAAGGCTTTCCCCGACCACCCGCTGGCTGATGACATCATGATGCAGCGGGCCAGGATTGCGCAGAAACAGACAGATTACACCAAAGCCCTTACCTACCTGCAACAGATACATAAGGAGCATGGTAAAGATGTGCTGGCAGACGATGCGTTGTTTATCATGGCTGAAATCAACGAGAGATATTTGAACAATAAAGAAGAAGCGGGGAAACTGTACGCGCAACTAATTATTGAGTACCCCGGCAGTACCTATGTGCAACTGGCACGTAAGAAGGTAAAAGAGTTGCAGCCTACGGTAACATTATAGCCACCATTAGCCAATAAAATATTATTTTAAGCAGCTAACAGCTATACATGAAACGCTGGCCGCTTAATAAAGCTTATTCCTGGGAGACCGCACCTTTCTTAAGGTTGTTGCCGCCGTTGGTGGCAGGTATAGTTTTGTATAGCGGTAATGTAGCTGAATATGTTGCATGGATTGTATCAGCCGCCATTTTCTCTTTTATTGTTTTTGTCGGGACCTCTTTTGTTCGCAGGCAGACCGACTTTACACGTGCCATAATATTTTTCAGCCTGCAGTTCTCTTTGTTTTTTACAGCATGGCTGAGTTGCTATTACAATGATGTGCGCAATGACCGGGATTGGATGGGCGAAAGTATCAATACCGCAGACGCGTATGTGGCCAGGCTGGTGCAAGCCCCTGCAGAAAAAGAAAAGACATGGAAGCTGGAGGTGGATGTAACAAATGCGGTGGACAGTGACAGGGTAACCTCAGCCAACGGTAGGGCTTTTGTATATGTATATAAATATGACGCCCCTGCTTTGAAGGAAGGTGATGCATTGGTGCTGCCCAATAAATGGCAACGGATAAGCAACAGGGGCAACCCATACGAATTTGATTATGCTACTTACTGCGCCAGGAATAATATTTATTACCAGCAGTTTATTTCAGGCAGGGATATTGTCATTCATCAATATGCGGATGAACATTCATTGCCGTGGATAAGAAGAGTACATCACTGGTGTGTACGACAGTTGGAATGGCATATAACAGACCGTGCTACACTGGGCCTGCTCAAGGCGATGCTCTTTGACGACAGGGATATGCTGGATGGCGAACTGACAGAAGCCTATGCGCAAACGGGCATTGTACATATTATAGCTATATCGGGCGGGCATATCACTATCTTTTTCGTGCTGGTGGCTTTTTTGCTCGGGTGGATAAGACATAAGAAATACCGGTGGGTGAAATATATTGCCGCTATACCGCTGATATGGATATATGTAGTAGTGGCGGGTGCGCCTCCGTCAGCTGTGCGTGCAGCTACTATGTTTTCGATACTGGGCATCGGCTTTGCATTGCAGAAAACACCTAATGGCATTAATCAATTATTGGCAGCGGCATTCTTATTACTGGTGACTGAGCCGATGTGGCTGTACTCAATAGGTTTTCAACTGTCATTTGTGGCGGTATTATCTATTATGCTTTTTTACAGGCCTGTGTACAAATGGTGGTCGCCGGTAAACAAAATAGCGCGTATGCTGTGGGGGGCTGTAGCCGTGAGCGTAGCAGCTGAGATATTAGTCGCTCCATTGGTGATATATTATTTCCACCTGTTCCCTTTGCAGTTCATCATCGCTAATGTATTGGCCTACCTTTTTATGGGTGTGATACTGGTATTGGGTATGTTGCTTATAGCCATGTCTTCAATATATCATGTAGCACACTTAATTGCAGAAGTCACAACCATTTTGTCGAGTTGGTTCAACAGGTTGGTGTATGCATTGCAGCATCTCAATTTTGATTCGTTGCACCAGCTTACGCTGACAGAACTACAATTGGTGTTGGTGTATGTTGTTATATCAGGCATTACCATATTTATATTGAAAAAGAGTAAGCCGGCATTTTTTGCCGCAGGTATAGCACTGGTATTATTTATAGCCTCTGTTTGCTTTGTATATGTGCGTATCCTGCAACAGGAAATGTTGATAGTGTACAATATCAGCAAGGATAATCGTATAGAACTGATAACAGGTACCACCGCAACGGTATTGGATGGTAAAGACAGCGTGAATGTCGCCACAAGAAATTTTGTTTTAGAGCCAGCGCATATTAACCTGCATATAAATGAAGAACGCAAATCTGAAAAAGATAACCTGGTGCGGGTGGCAGATAAAACAGTTTTTATACTCAACCAACCTGTAAAGGATACGCTTATTCCTGCGGATGTGGTGATACTCAATAGCAAGTATGCTGACATGGCAGAAATTAAAAGAGTATTTCAACCCGGGGTGTTGGTGATACCTGCAAAGCTGTCAAAGGGCAAAGCGGAAAACATTTCAATGGAAGCGGGACAACAGGGTATTAGGGTACATGATGTCGGCAATGACGGCGCCTATATATTGAGCAAATAGCGCTTAGCCAAATTTCTCTTCAATCACTTTTCTCCTATGGTCGAAGATGCCTTCCAGTTGTTTGCCTACAAACAATGATTTAGCCAACACACCCAGCGGGCCTAAAGGAATTTTATAATGCACAATATCTGTCATCAGGGTACCATTGCCATCTTGTTCGAACAGATGCTGGTGATGCCACAAGCTGTAGGGCCCCTGGCGCTGCTCGTCAACAAAAAGTTTGCCCGGTACTACATGCGTTATCTCAGTCATCCACGATAGTGGTATGCCCAGCAGCGGCGACACCTTGTAGGTAATAATTTGGCCAGGGTATATATCTCCCGTATGTGGTGGAGAGGTAACTATAAACTTCATATACTTCGGCGTTATCTCAGCCAGGTTGCCCGGGTTGCTGAAAAAATCCCATACCTCGTTCACTGTTGCCGGTATATGCTGCTTGCGTATCAACCTGTATATTGTCATGGTGCAAAGCTATGTCTATGTTGTATATACATGGTTTGGTTTTACTTACATAGGTATTACCATAAACAATAGGTTTTTCATTAATAAGAAAAAGTCGGGCAAGGGTAGTATCTTTGCACCTCATTTTCCACTGATATTCAAATAAAAACGTATGGAACGCAAAATAGGCGCGGCGCTGATTTCGGTATTTTATAAAGACGGGCTGGAGCCCATTGTGCGCAAACTGCACGAACTGGGAGTAACTATTTACTCTACAGGCGGCACACAGTCGTTTATTGAGCAGGCAGGCATTCCCTGCGTTTCGGTGGAAAGTGTAACCGGCTACCCATCTATACTGGGCGGCAGGGTAAAGACGCTCCACCCCAAAGTATTTGGCGGTATACTGGCACGTCGTGATTTTGAAGATGACAAAAAGCACGTAGCAGAATTTGAAATTCCCCTCTACGACCTGGTGATAGTTGACCTATATCCATTTGAAGAAACGGTAAAGAATACCAATGAAGAAAAAGCTATCATTGAAAAAATAGACATAGGCGGGGTATCGCTGATACGGGCTGCGGCTAAAAATTATAATGATGTGTGCATAGTAGCCAGTCGCGATAAATATGCTGACCTGCTGGAACTGTTGAACAGTAAAAATGGTGTGACAGACATGGCAGACCGCAAGGCCTTTGCAGCAGCTGCTTTTGCCGAGTGTGCGCATTATGATGTGGCAATCGCCGATTATTTCACTGCGACAACAGAACAAAACGCATTTCAACTTTCTGTCGGCAACAAGCAATCGCTTCGCTATGGTGAGAACCCGCACCAGGAGGCTGCATTTTACGGTGATATAGATGCCCTGTTTGAAAAACTGAACGGTAAAGAACTTTCTTATAACAACCTGGTAGATGTAGATGCTGCCTGCCAGGTGATTGCCGAATTTACACAACCTGCTTTCGCAGTTATCAAACACACTAACGTATGCGGTGTAGCCCTGCGCGACAATGTGTCAGACGCATGGGATGCTGCGCTGGCGGGCGACCCCGAGAGTGCTTTTGGCGGCGTGCTGGTTACCAACCAAACCATCAACCTGGCAGTAGCTCAGAAAATAAGCGAGCTGTTTTTTGAAATATT
>JACFNS010000297.1 GCA_019454705.1 Taibaiella sp.
GTTCCATGCTACAAAATGCCTGAATGTATGCGACAGCTTGACGAAATAGACAATGGTTGATTCGTTACTCTCGTCCAGTATTTCTTCAAGTTCTACTATATCCGTTAGCGATGAGATGCACAACACAGTGCCCTGTTTGGGGTTGAAATATTCACGCAGGTTTTTGTCTTTATGCCAGCCGCTGTTGCTGATGATACGGGCGGCTTTTTCTGCATCGCCCAGGTGTTCGGGCAGGTTGAATTGCTGGTCGGGGATATAACGCATGGCCCATTCTTTGGCTGCCAGTGTATCATACACCGTCCATACATTGTTTTTATAGTAGTTCAGCATTTCTTTCAGGTAGCCTTCGCCCAGCCATTGCGCTTTCGTATGCGCATAGAAAGACGCATAGAAATACAGGTGTGAAGCAAATGGTTCGAAGCGTTCGGGTATGCGTACTACCAGTTCGCGGTTTTTAGCGTACACCTTCCATACTATCCGGCGTACATCATCGCCCGATTCGAAATCTTTATAATTCAGATACTCGCCTTCTACACGGCGAAGTTGGTCTATCCGTATATCTGTAGTTTCGGTTTTCTTCGGGGCTACTTCTTTGTCGTCTTTCTTGTTGAGTACTGGCGGCTGATGAAACTGTCCTGTAACCGGCTGGTGTACCGCCAGCGAAAACAGGTGCAGCATATCATGAAAATAGACGAACCCGCCTTTGAGCTGGTATTCTTTTATATCCGGCAACTCCAGCCTGCTGCGCCCGGAGACTGCTACCGGCCATATGCTCTTTTCTTTTCGCTTGTTGGACAGCAGGCTGAATTTGTCCGTCATTTCGTGGTCATCGTAAAACAGCCTGCCCTTGATAAAACCCAGCAACGGACGTTTGGCACCCTGCAACGACGCATCCATATACAGTTTATTCTTGCGGCCATTGATGGTTTGCGTAACGAAGTTCAATTCCAGCCTTGTATTGCGTTTCCTGTACAGCCACAGGTAATATAGCCAACTGGCCACTGTACTAAGCACCGATGCCAGTATGAGTGCAATGATGAACCAGAATACCATTTTGCCCATCAGTATGATGAAAGGGCGAAAGGGCTCGGGATCAGTTTTAGAGGCAGGATTGTACAGCAGTTTGTACCCCAGCCATGCCGCCACTATACATAATACTGTATTGATAGTAAACGGGAAATACTGGGCGTAATACCTGAACAGCCATTTCGTTTTTTTCCAGGACATAAAATGTTACAGCATGAAAAATAAGCAATTGTATTTCAATAATCTGTTAAAAACATAAGTAAAATAGGTTTGTTCTGTTTCTACTATCAGTATCTTTATGTTGTAAATTTTGGTATTATGAAAAACTTACTCATTGCATCCTGCCTTCTGTTATCTCAATTGTCATTTGCCCAAAAAGGGCAGACTGAAAAAGCCATACAGGAAAAGCAGCGAGCTGAAGGTATGGCCAAACTACAGGAAATGATGGCGGGCATGAATAATGCCGAAACCAGGCCTGTGTATAAGTTCCCGATATCTATGACCATGCGCGTGACGGAATATAAAAACGGCGCGAAGAAGGAAGCTACTGATATGAAATATCATGTGAATGGAGCAGAAGAAACATTTGCTTTTGTGGGAAAGGAAAATAAAAGCGCCGGTAAAGAAATGATGGTGGTGTATGACAGTAAGAACAGCACAATGGTAATGCTGGACGAACAGAAAAAAACCTACATGGCCATGAATATAAATGCCTTTAAGGGTATGGAAAAGCAGATGGGGGGCAGCGGGGGAAAACCTTCTAATATAAAATGCAGCAAAACGGGTAAGACTAAGGTAATACAGGGATATTCGTGCGAGGAATACGTATGCGTGGACAAAGAGAAGGATAGCCGCAGCGAATTTTGGGTAACTAATAAAATACCCGTAGATATTGCGCAATCATTTAAGAGCAGCCCAATTGCTGCTTACTTCAACAAGGTGGATGGGATGAATGGCTTAAGCGGTATGATGATGGAAGGCAAGTTTTACGAAAAAGGAGAGTTGAAAGCTGTAATGGAAATGCTCAATATTAACGAAAAATCCAACCAGGCAATTACTCTAAGCAACTATAAGAAGACAGATATGTTCAGCGGGCGTTAATCTCCTTCCTGCTTAATGCCGGTTTTTGTAAAAGATATTTTGCGTTGTTTGTACAACGCACCGGTGGCCATTTTAAATGCTTTCTTGCTCATGCCGAAGAACTCATAAATTTCTTCAGGGTCTGATTTGTCGTGGTAGGGCAGGTAGCCATTATTTTCGTCCAGCAGGCGCATAATTTTTTCTACTTCTGTTTCAATGCGTTTGTACCCTTTTTTGCCTAATGATACGGTTATCTTGTTGTCTTCCAGTATCGATTTTACATAACCCCTTTCGCGGTCGCCGGGGTTCAGTTCCTTAAACACTTCGTTATAGTGCAACAGGCCTTCGTGTTTGTTATTAATGATAACAGAATACCCGATATCCGTTTCGCGCCAAATCACCATATCTACCTCATCACCTTCTTTCACGCTAAGGGTGTCGTTGTCTAAAAATCGTGAAATATGTTCGGTAGCTGCCACACGCCCGGTCATTTCATCGAGGTAGATGTACACTAAATACTTGCCGCCCACCCGTACAGCAGATTTCTGCTGGGACAATGGCAGGAATATATCTTTCATCAGCCCCCAGTCAAGGAAGGCCCCCTGGTTGTTTTTGTCCCTTGCCTGTAGCAACGTTACCTGCCCTACAGTGCCATAGGGCTTTTGGTTAGTGGCTATCAGCCTGCCCTCATTATCGTGGTATATAAATACTTCAATTTCGTCGCCATCCTGCACTCCCGCGGGCACAAAACGCTTAGGCATCAATATTTCCACATCCCCGCCGTCCAGGTATATGCCGAAGTCAACATGCTTTACGACCTTTAGTTTATGAAATAAGCCCGCCTGTGGTGTCATATATTTGCTGCTTTGGTGCGAAGCTAATCTATTTTTTCAAAGCCATAGTAAGCAGGAAAACGGATTCTTCAACCGCCACTACGGTGTGCGGTATTTTTTCGTGCAGCGTCAGCATATGGCCTTCAACCAGTTTTTTCTCATCGTCCCCGACTATAAACCTGATATGCCCTTTCAATACCTGTACGCTGATGATACCCTCTGCTTTGTGTTCCGGCAGGGAGCCGCCGGCATGCAGCCCTATCATCACAATACGCATAGCATCGGTCTTAAATAAAGTGATGGCATTGCGCTGACTATTCAGCCAAGCCTCCTCACTTTTTAGTTGTGTTATGTATTGGTTCAGGTCTATTTCCACCATAGCCGCATCAATTATCCTGTCGCCCTCGGGCCTGTTTCTTGTGGCTTCGTTCATTCTTTCTTCCATAGCTACCTATTTTTCTTAAAACTAAATACAAGTCATTATAAAAAATATGATATTTGTTATCTATAATTTTAAAACGATTTCAGATGAAGAATTGTTTACTCTCTTTTTTATTGATTGGCACAGCATTTACAGCTAATGCCCAGGTAAGCATAACGGCTAATGATATGCCTGTAAACGGCGATACCCTCCGCTACAGTACTACGCTTGCTGTAGGGCTCAATATCAACCTGAACGATACGGGTGCCAATAAGGTGTGGAATTTTGATACACTTACACCGTTGATACAGCGTGTAGATGAGTATAAATCTGCTTTGCAGGTCAGCCCCTTATATGCTAGTATTTCGCTAACAGCTTATGGTTATAAAGTAGCTGATACTTTAGGCCTAGGCGGTACACCGCTGCCTGTTACGGTTACAGAGGTATATACTTTCTTTAGCAAAAAGAATAGTCCCTCGCGTTTTGTAGCAGAAGGTTTCGGTGCGCGTATCAGCGGCACACCTGTACCGGCGGTTTATTCCAATGAAGACGAGTGGTATTACTTTCCGCTGAATTATGGCAATGATGATACCTCTGATTTTCACCTGAAGGTACAGGTAACATCGGTGGGTTCGCT
>JACFNS010000298.1 GCA_019454705.1 Taibaiella sp.
TAGAAATTTGAAGTGTAAATTTTTTTCAGGTTCACGTTTTGACCCTTGGGAATATTATCAATGAATGAGATGTCGGTAAAAATACACTCATAGCTATCATATACAGGATAAATATTCAGTCCTTCTTTTTTACCAGTCGGTGTATATGTCAGTTTGAAATAGCCACTTGTATCTGTGATGGTCTGCGGGTCAGAATGGTTATAAACCGTACTTTGTTGTGATATAGCAACAGTTCTGTTTATAACAGGAGTCCCTGTATTTTTTGATATAATGTAGCCCTCGACAGTATAGTTCTGACTCAAGTCAAATTTGTCTTTTTGATTTGCACTGCAAGAGGCAATAAGGACTAATAAGATTATTGTGATTGGCGTTTTCATGAGCTACAATATATTTAGTTAGCGTAAATTAACCCTAAGTTCTGCACACCTCCTTCTGGTGCAAGTGCAATTTCTAAAATATGCCCTCCTTGTAATGGATTTTCCGGCCAACTGACAAAATGCTGTCCATTCTTGAATACATCAGCCATTACCGAAAAATTCCCATTTTCATCCGTAGTAAATGGTGTAGACCGTTGGTCAGATTTTTGACCAGAGACTAATGAAGTTCCTATTTTGCTATAAATAACGAAGCTTGTATTTGATATTGGCATTGAATCAGTATTGCGATATATAGTGCCATTAAATGTAACACTTGAGGTCATGACCTCATCTTTTTTGCATGAGTAGCAAAAAATCATCACAAACAAAAAAACGATTGAATATAGATGCTGCTTATGCATAATATGATTTTTAAACAATATACAAATTTAATACCAAAAATGAGGGAACAACCCAATATTATTCCCTCATTTAATATTTGTTACTGAATTACCAACTTTCTCCTGTATGTGTCTTCACCTACAAGCTCGCGCAGGATAAGTACACGGGATATCATCCCCTGTGGTTAGCCTATCTTGCCCACCTGCCATCTGAAAATAAATTTGTCATAATCACAAATTATATGTAATTTAGCTGTTTAAAATGGCATTGTAATTATCGCATTGCCGTAACTTGTCCCGCCAAGGCGGGATTATCGAATTGCCGCATTAAACCTTTACCATGAACACCAAACAACAAAAATTCGTAACCGAATACCTGCAATGGGGCATCCCCTCCCTGGCTTACGCCAATGCCTACAACAAACCAGACCCCAACGGCAGCGCAATCGAATCCGCCGCCAACCGCCTGCTGCGCAACCCCGAAGTGAAACAAGCTATTCACGATGCCGAAGACCGCATACGCCACCAGGTAGAGCGGGAGATAGCCGACCGCCAGGCGCTTGATGTGTTTACTATCGAACAGAAGCGCCACCTGCTGAAACAGATAGCCACCGGCGACATGCTGGTAGAGCAGCGCTACAAAACAGGCGATTGCCGTCACTGCACCCAGTTTGTACGCCCCACCATCAACCAGATGCTCCGCGCCATCGACCTCGACAACCGCATGGCCGCCCACTACCCCTCACTACAACAAAAAACAACATCTAATAAAAAAGACTCCTTCCCTGTTTTTAGGGAAGGTGGATTCCGACGTCAGGAGGAAGACGGAAGGGTTGACGAGAGCAGTAACCCAAGCCAAAAAGAACAACAACAACCGAACGCAGTGAGTTCGTTGCCCCCATTAAAAAAGACATCTACCTTGCAACAACCGAACACAGTGAGCTCGTTGCCTCCACTAAAAAAGACATCAATCCGGCAACAAAACACAACAACTGACAACAAAACAGAAAATACTTCCCCTCCAGAGAGAGCCTGTCCCCCGCAGCAGCTTGTCCCGCCATCGGCGGGAGGGGTGTCACGTAGTGACGGGGGTGGGACACTTGCGCCGGACACTCGCGAACAACAACCAAACGCAGTGAACTCGTTACCTCCACTACAAAAGACATCAACTCTGCAACAAAACACAACAACCGAACGCAGTGAGCTCATTGCCACCCATGGAAAGGATATTAATCCGGCAATAACTAACACCGACAACACAAGTCCCGAACAACAAAACACATCCGACAACAAAATGCAACAATCCACCATCACCCACGACGAACTCATGGAACTACTATATCCCAAAGAAGAAAAACTGCAACATTTTACAACAACCGGCCTGAAAAGGAACAGACTATAACAATGTGGAATAATACAAACCCGCTCACGACTTACGACTCATGACTCTCGACTATATAATAACATAACTTTTTGTTTTATCGGTATTAACTTTGCACCCTTTACTATTGAAAATCGATTGTTCATTATATATATTTGATACCGAGTAATGAAGAAACTACTGATATTGTGTGCTTTGATGGTGGGTATAGCTGTACAGCCGGCAACCGCCCAAACCGATAAAAAAGCTAAAGAACTGCTGGATGCCGCTTATAGTAAGCTGAATAACCTGAAATCTCTGAAAGCCGACTTCAGCCTCGAGCTGAAAGGCGGGGGCGTGAATGACAAGAAAAAAGGCACTTTTTTCCTGAAAGGTCCTAAATACAGGGTGTCTATTGCCGGGCAGGAAATCATCTGCGATAACAAAACTGTGTGGACCATTATCAAAGCTACCAACGAGGTACAGGTAACCGACTACAACCCCGATGCGCAGTCTATATCGCCCGCCAAGCTGTTTACCAGCAACTTTTACGATAAAGAATATACTTATAAATACGCCGGGGAGCGAAAAATCAATGGTAAAGTGGCTGACGTAGTAGCCCTGACACCTAAAAGCGGCGATAAGATGTTTAGCAAAGTGGAAATAGCGATTGGCAGAGATAAAGTAATAATGGGCGGCCAGGTATGGGAGAAAAACGGCAATACCTACCGTTACGATATAACGAACTACAACCCCAATCCGCCATCTGTTACCGATGCCACCTTCACCTTCGACCCTAAGAAAAACCCGGGTATGGAGGTTATAGACCTGAGGTAACAGCAGCAAGAGTCTTCGCGGCCCAGGCCGCAGAGTATGTAACACGGGGCTGCTTTTATAAGCAGCCCCGCCGTTTTATATCATTATCATACTAATGTTAAAAATGCGGCACTATTATTGAACCAGTAGTATAAACACCTAAATTAGACTATGAGCAAAAAACATATACAACCGGCAATAGCCATCACCGCAGCATGCTGCATGGCCATATTCTCTACAATAGGCTTCATATCCTGCAAAAAAGAGAAGGCTGACCAGATGGGCTCAACCGCTACTATCGGGTTTGACGTGGCAGCCATAATGAACTGCCACAAAGAAAACAATCAATACCCTTCACAAATCACATCGGGCCTGGAGGGCACTTGGGTATGGACAAGCAATACTTGCTACTGGACCGGCGACACCACCTTCACTCCCGATAAGCATGTGGTAGTCACCTTTAGCGATGCGGGTGTGTACAAAGTATTTGAAGACAGTAAAATAGAATCAGAGGGCACCTGGAAGCTCTCCCAGGTAGATAAAGACATATGGAGCCTGAATACAGAAAAGCCATCCAAATACCTGAATGGCTATATATGGCTCTGCGAAAATGAAGTTGTCTTCTTTTCCAGCTATATCGACGGCTGCGATTATTACTTCGTCAGGCGGTAAACATTAAAAACCCTGCTGTATCCACCATGTACCATGTTCCAGTATATCGGCATAATCTATATGCCCGTCGCCCAGCATCAGGTTACCCATCCGGGCTGATGTTACAGTACGTGCTTCTTCCTTGCGTTGCAGGGGTGCGGTCAGTATCATCCTGCCCTGGGCATCGTTTTCAGCTACCAAGCGGTGCGCTACCTGGTCAGGGTCAGAGTCGTCAAAAACTTCTGTACGCGGGCCCTGCAGGGGGTGTATGGCTATCAGAGAGCCCTCATGCAATTGTTCTAGTTGTTGTATAGAATTAATCTTAACCCACATATGTAAAATATTTACTGCAAATTAAACAAAACAATAACATTTCTAATTAATAAAATACCCCCAAAA
>JACFNS010000299.1 GCA_019454705.1 Taibaiella sp.
ATGCCGTAAACTTATATCCTATTCCCCTTACGGAATGGAAGTGTTTAGGGTTACGGCTGTCCGCCTCAAAGTACTTCCTGAAGTTAAGGATAAAGTTGTCGATAGTGCGTGTAGTGGGGTACACATTATAGCCCCATACTATCTGTAATATGTGCTCCCGTGATACTACCTGCCCTTCGTGCTCTATCAGCAGCTTTAGCAATGCGGCTTCTTTTTTGCTCAGTTCCTGCTTGGCGCCGGTATGGTCGGTGCACTCATGCGCGGCGAAGTCAATCTTACCACCGGAAAACTGGTACACATCCGGTACGGCATGCGGGTCATGAATCTTCTTGTTCTTCACTATCAGCTTCTGTACCCTTAGCAGCAGTTCCTCCAGGTTAAAAGGCTTGGTCAGGTAATCATCTCCGCCTTTTTTCAGGCCTTCCACCTTATCAGCACTAGTATTGCGTGCCGACAGGAACATAATAGGTACGTCATTGTGCTGCATACGTATGGTTTCGCAAACGGTTATCCCGTCCATGTCCGGCAGCATGATGTCCAGTATTATCAGGTCGAAGTATTCGTTTTTGACCACTTTGAGTACATCGGGCCCGTTGTCGACGGTAGTTACTTCGTAGCCTTCCAGTTCCAGGTTCAGTTTAAGCGCCTCGCGCAGGCTTTCTTCGTCTTCTACTACCAGTATGCTGGCTTTGGTTTCTTTGCGTATCATAATTCGGTGGGTTTTGATTTCTAAACATGAAGTTAATGACAATTCATAAACAGCGGATACATAGCTACTAAAAATGTAAGTTTTATGACAATTCATACATAGCGCAGTTTTTTAAAGTGAATTGTCATGAAAAGCAGGAGGGTAATACATGTCAGAAATTTGTTTCGGAATCAAAATTATTTGCGTGTAAAAAAGTAGTACCTTTGCCGTCCCAAAAGCGGGTGTGGTGAAATTGGCAGACACGCCAGACTTAGGATCTGGTGCCGCGAGGCTTGGGGGTTCGAGTCCCTCCACCCGCACTACTAAAGCAATACAGCCGATTTTATATCGGCTTTTTTAAAACAATTAAATAGCAGAAAATGGCTACGGTAACACGCGAAACGATTGGCAAACTGCATGACAAAGTAACCGTTAAACTGACCAAAGAGGATTACTTTCCTTCTTTTGAGAAGTCTTTGAAACAATACGCAAAAAACATCAACGTACCTGGTTTCCGCAAGGGTATGGTGCCTGCAGGTATGGTGCGCAAGATGTATGGCCAGTCTATATTTACAGATGAGGTGCTGCGCGCGGCTGGTTCAAAAATTGAAGAGTACCTGAAGGAGCAGAACCTGCAGATATTTGCCCAGCCTATGGCTATGAGAGAAGATGCGCCGAAGAACCTGGATATGAATAATCCTGCCGAGGTAGATTTTTCTTTCGAAATAGGCCTGAAACCTGAATTTGAAATACCTGCTGCAAACGGTAAAAAAGAACTGACTCGCTACAAGGTGCAGGTGTCTGACAAACTGCTGGATGACGAAGTAGTGCGCCTGCAACGCCGTTTCGGTAAGGCTGAGCCCCAGGATAGCGTTACTACAAAAGAAAATATCATCTACTCAACTTTTGAACTGTGTGATGCAGACGGCAACCTGCTAGAAGGCGCTGCCAAAATAGAAGATACCGAGCTGATGGATAAGCTGCCTGCTAAAATGCAGGAAATGCTGATGGGCAAAAAGCCTGAAGATACTATCATCATCCAGCCCAAAGCGGTTTGTACGGACGAGGAACTGCCTGTGTTCATGAAGGATTCGCTGAAACTGGGTGTAGAGGCTGCTGAGAATTATTATAAAATGACGCTTACGAAAGTAAGCCTGCTGATACCTGCAGAACTGAACGAAGAGTTGTATGGCCAGGTGTTTCAGAATGCGGAGATAAAAGACGAAGCGGCTTTCCGCGAAATGCTGCGCACTGAGCTGGCTAAAGAATACGACCGTATGAGCCGCGAGCGACTGCAAAGCGAAATGTATGAGATACTGGTACACAGCACGCCATTGGAACTGCCGGTAGATTTCCTGAAACGCTGGTTGCAGGAAGGTAGCGAGAAGCCTAAGTCTTCTGCCGAGGTAGAGCAGGAGTTCCCCGGTTTTGACCACCAACTGCGCTGGACGTTGATTTCTGATAAGCTGATAATTGACAACAACATCAGCGTCAGCCGCGAAGAAGTATTGGATGATATCAAAGCACGCGTACTGGCATACTTTGGTATGACGCCTGATGCCGCTGAAGATACCCCATGGATGGACGAATACATGAACAAAGTAGTAAAAGACGACAAGACGATGGACGAAACTTACCGCCGCCTGTTGTTCGACAAGTTGTTCGCCTTCCTGGAGACTAAATTCAAGCTGGTGGACAAGGATATAGATGAAGAATCATTCTTCAAACTGCAAAGTGCACACGACGAACACCACCACCACTAATGGTAATCAAATAATCAAAAAATAAAGCCCCGAAAAGGGGCTTTATTTTTTACCGTAATACAAAACTTTACCCCACTGAGCAGGGAAAAAAGGACTAACCCTATACCCGGCAAATATCTCCCATTTCCCTTCTTTATTCTTTTGGTGAGTCACTACATTCCACAATACCTGTTTGTTGGCGGACACTATGAAATTGCGCCCCGGAAGCCCCATGCAGACTAAATAATCACCTTTGTCCAACTCGTATACACTACCCCCACCCGATGATACAGCTATGGCGAATGTATCTAAGTTGGCAGGGAACTCCCATACCCTTTGCAGACTGTCGTCAGACCCTGCAGGTTCTTTCATGATGAGTACGGTGGATATCCGTTTATCGTTTTCCTTAGGCATCGCAGTCAGCATCTTGAAGCTGTTGTTGAAC
This sequence comes from Taibaiella sp., assembly GCA_019454705.1. Lineage (GTDB taxonomy): Bacteria > Bacteroidota > Bacteroidia > Chitinophagales > Chitinophagaceae > UBA5543. Next base: position 2,876 of record JACFNS010000299.1, read on the forward strand.
ATCTGCAGATGGCCGTCGCTGCTGATACCTACATTGTGCAGCGAGTAGAACATATCGTCCCCCTTAATGTTTACATCTTTGCCGGGATTGTGGCCATATAAAGCCAGCACTTTGCCGGATGGATAAGCTGCTTTTACCACACGGCTGATATTCCGGTAGCTGGTGTACACCACCTTGTTCTTTTCATCGAAATAGAAGCTGTTGAAATGTGTGGTAGGGTCGCCCTGTTTCAGATGGTCGCAGGAGTTCCATAGCCAGGCTATTTCATTATCAGGTTCATATTCTATAATAGTACCGCAGGGCAGTTTGCTTGCCTGTCCTGCATCTGCATTGGTAGATGCACCGCTTTCCAATGTGCCGGGGTCTATGAGCTTGTTGCCAATGGTCATATAGTGCCCGTTGGATAGCTTGGTAATTTGATGATGGTATTGCTCTACCGTATCACCGCTTACTTTGCCATCGTTCGGCCCTGACCATAGTACATTACCATCATAGTCAATTTCATGCACATTCTTTTCCGTAAGGAAAGTAATAGTGCCGTCGTGCGTCAGTTTCAGGTCGCGTATTTTTCCGGCGGGAGCATCTGACACACCCTTTATCTCCGGTAGGAACCACACCGCCTCGCCAGCCATATTGTGCAGGCTCCGCGTATTGTCGAAGAACAACAGCAGGTCTTTATATTTCTTAACGCTGTCTATTACCTGTACGCGCGCAGTGTCATTATTGTAAAATGGAATGTGAGCTATAGTAAAACTGTATCGAAGCGAAGAATCAAATGCCTTGCCTTTTTTCAGGTACTTTACCTGCCAGGTATACTTCTTGCCGAATGAGGGGAGGGTAGCTATGATGCGGTTATCATTTTCCAGCTTTGTGAGTAGCGGTTTTGTATACTCGCCCTTGGCATTATATTCAAACACCTCCAGCCTGTAGGCTTCTGCTTTTCTCTGCTCGGGAAAAGAAAACCCTATCAGCCTGTAATGCAATGATTGGTCGGGAGCGGGGTGTAGTTTATCTTTCGCAGTGCTGATACTGCTATATCCTGCCATAAGACAAAGCAGTAATATCGTATGATAATTTGTCCA
>JACFNS010000300.1:0-2319 GCA_019454705.1 Taibaiella sp.
CGTATAAATTCAACTTATAAGCTATATAGCGGGGTGTTGTTTAAAACTTTCATATTCCTCCTTCAGCAACGCATAACATCCTTACGCTATACACTGGTCTGAGCGTCCGCTCAGACCTAAGATAAATGGAGCGTCCGCTCCCGGAATGTCTGGGAAGTTGTCATTTTAAATGTTTATATTAGGTTGAAATTCATCATTATGAGGATGCTCTTATTTATACTGGCAATGATAACCTGCTCAACCCTGCTAGCACAACAAGAGGATAATGGAAAACACAACTTGTTTCGCATATAACTTATTTTAAAATTAACTAAAATGTCAAAATGTTATAATTGCGATACTACGTTAACTGAATCCAATAGAAGTGTAGAGCATATTATATTAAATGCCGTGGGCGGTAGACTGAAATCTTCCGATTTGTTATGCGTTGGCTGTAATTCTAAAATGGGAAATTCTGCTGATGCTGAATTAGCTAAACAGTTCCAATTTCTGTCTGGTCATTTACAAGTAAAACGTGATAATGGTGCTATACCTACTACTAAAGGGGGGAAATTAGCAGATGGGACAGAAATTAATCTACTTTCTGGAATTACCCCATCATTAGCAAAACCTAAATTTAGTGTTGAACAAGAAGGGGATAAATTAGTATATAATGTCGTCGCGCGTTCTGATAAAGAAATGAAAACCATTTTGGAAGGAATAGCTAAAAAACATACCCAATTTGATGTTAATCATGCCATGAGTAAAGCTCGAAAAGGAGTAGAGCGATTAAAAGAACCTGTCAGTTTCTCACAGGTATTTGGAGGAAAATTGGCCTTTCGATCCATAGCAAAAACGGCAGTGAATTTTTACTTATATAATAAGGGAGATAAAGAAAATATTAGGCATCTTTTACCTTATTTATTTGAGAAGGATGATTTGGATGTGGTAAAACACTTTCATTCAAAAAAGTCACTTTATAAGAAAGAGGCAGGGGAGATTATTCATTTACTACATATTGTTGGAAATAAGCATGATAAAGTTCTATACTGTTATGTAGAATTCTTTAGTACGCATTCTTATTTGATTATGCTTTCGGAAAAATATAATGGGAAAAATATACGTTATACGTATGCTTACAACATAATATCAAAGAGTGTTGTAGAGAAAAAAGTCAACCTGAAAATCAGTAGAGACACATTTAATAAACTGAGTAGTGGCATGCAGGACTATTTTTTATTAGTTAAAGAAAAAACTGATAGAATCATGAAAATAGCTAACAAGATTCATACAAATAGGGAAATAGATAACATAACCTCGCGTGCGATTAAAGATATTTTCGAAATAAAGTACGGCCATGAAGAACTAATTACTCAACAAATGATTGACGAATTTACCGAACGAATCGCCAACGATATGGTGGAATTTATGTATGGCAATGATGTTAAGGATATTTAAGTGCAGTATCACCCCTCATAATCCTCCCTTAGAAGCGCATAACAGGCCGAATCTTCATACACACCATTCTTAAGATAATGCCCCCGCATTACACCCTCGTATTGAAAACCCAGGTTTGTGAGCAACTTAATAGATGCTGTGTTTTGCGGGCTGGTAAATGCCTCTATCCTGTGCAGTTGCATTTCGTTAAAGCCATGGGCTACAATAGGGCTCAAAGCCTCGCCCATATATCCTTTCCGTTTTATGTCCTCGTTGTTCAGGGCATAGCCTATTTCTGCTTTGTTATGGTCGTTATACCATTTATGGTACCCACATTGGCCTATGGTTTTACCACTGGCCTTATCCACCATTACAAACCGCCTGAATGTCTGGTAATAGCAAACCACTTTTTTTTCGTGCCTTAGTTTTTCCGATGCTAGTTCCCTGTCAGTTGCATACCCGAAGAATGCTTTTAGCTCATCATCAGTTTTATTCGTCATCAGGTATTCGTACAGTTCCGGTGTTACGGCTTTCAGCAGCATCCGCTCTGTTTCCAATACTATCATCTGTGGTTCCATCCCGCAAAAATAAAAAAGAGCGCAGTCCGCGCTCTGAATATTTTTTAGGCCAACTGGCTCAATCGCTCCTGCTTTCTAGCAGGGGGGAGGAGAACAGAAACACACGGCTTTAGCCAAATGGATTAAGGCATGTTAAGGGTAGTAATAGGTAAAATTATTCTGCTTTGCTCCCTCGGCAGTTACTGCTATCTCTTTTAATACTTTGTTATAGTAATATATGGAATCACAGGGATAAGAAACAGAAGCAGGCCTCTTGAGCGAATCTTTTTGAATGATATAATAAACCATTGGTTCCTCCGCTATTACAATTTCCCAGCAGGTATAT
>JACFNS010000300.1:2329-3956 GCA_019454705.1 Taibaiella sp.
CCTGTAACTACCATCAATAGAACACCCGCCATCTACATGTGTAAATTTTGTACCGGCAACTATGGTGTCATCCGAATTGTTGACGATCGTTAGGCTGTAATGGCAATTCGGCCCTTCCTTTCGCTTTCTGCAGTCGGCTGCTATTAAGGGCATCAATAATATGAACAGCAAGACTTTTTTCATGTCGCATTTTTAATGATATAATTCCCCATTCGTCAGAGCATTCTAGCACTAATACTGTCAACTGTAAATTGCTTACTGGTAGCTACGGCTGCCACCACCCATACTCCGGCCATTGATACGAGAATGGGTACACCAGCAGCGATATATGTGTCGAAAATTTCCCCGTCAGCGAATAGTTGCCTGAAAAGCTGTTGAATACTTGCCATTTTTTCATATACTCCGGACCGCAACACTTCAGCAGCATCCTTACTTTCATCAATACCCCTGTCCTCATGCCAAATTCCGTTTTTATAAACGGTACTGCCACTTGCGTAATGTTTACCGCTTCTTTAAATATCTTTTTGCTCGGGGCTGTAAATGCTATTACCGGGCTGATGCCCCCGCCTATGCCGGCCGTCCACTTATGGTTATAAGAAGGCCCTGCTTCTGCACCCAGTTTCAAGTCCAGGCTGATGGGCGCACCCAGTTGTATAGTAAAGTCTGTTGCCTTATGCTCTTTTGGGCTGGCCCGGTAGGCAAAGCCACTATCCAGTTCTTCCCAGGGCAGGTAACTATAGGTAAAGTCTGTGGACAATGCCAGGGCAGCTATGTTGGAATTAAACCGCGTAAGGGTGAAGAAACTACCTAAGCTAAACGCATACCCGCCAATAGTGCGCACCGTGCGCGATTCTTCCGTCTCAATTATGTTGTCTGCATTATCGAGTCGATATACAGTGTGCTGCTGGCTGGCAAAAACGTTGTGGAACGTATAGCCTATGTGCATACGTTGGTGCGGCTGCACGGGACTGCGCCTTATTTTGCCATCCAGTTCTTTACGGCTGCTGTACGCGCTTATTTGTTGTGCGTCCGATTGTGTGCAGAAGAGGGTAATACAGCACACGACAAGCATGAGCGATTTTGTCATAGGTCTTATATTTAACTATAAAGAAAATACTTCGGGCTTATTTAACCAATAGTTTATTGTAAATTCCGTATTAAAATTGTTGTGGAATATCCTGTCAAAAACATCTTGTATATAACAACCCGCCTTTGAACAGCAACCAACATAGCGATGAAGAACTGCTGCAGGTGTACCACAGTACTGGCGACAACCACTGGCTGGGGGTACTGCTGCAACGCTATACCGTACTATTGCTGGGCGTGGCCATGAAGTACCTGAAAGACAAAGACCATGCTACCGATGCCGTGCAGCAGGTATTTCTCAAAACGCTTACGTCCCTGCCGCCTGATGTGCAGAATTTCAAGGGATGGCTGTATATATTGATGCGCAACCATTGCTTCCAGCAGCTCAGGGATAAAAAATATATGCAGGGCGATGAGGCGCTCCGGTACAGCACTGCTAATGCCTTGCCCGATGTACAGGAGCTCCACCGCCAGGAGCAGGAAATAGACAGGATGAAAGGTGCCCTGGCTGAACTGGATGAGGGGCAGCGTATATGCCTCA
>JACFNS010000301.1 GCA_019454705.1 Taibaiella sp.
TAATATTTCTTCGATTTTCCGGGCAAAATAAGCCTTTTTTTGCGGTTTACGCAAACTTAATTTCTTATACATATCAATGGCACGGTCGTAGCGGCCCTGCTTCACCAGCACCTCCGCCAGCGACTCGCTCACCAGCCCTTCCTCTTTGGTGATGGAGTTTACTGCCATTTCAAATACATTTTCAGGTATTTCTTCATTCTCTTCCTCCAGTGCAGCCGCCAGTTTTTCTTTCTGCCACATGGTGCGCAGGTCTTTCTGGTCCTGCTCTTGTTCCTCTTCCTGCTTCTTTTTCTTTTTATAGTACATCAGCCATTCTGAGAAACTCATCACCACCATCAGCGACTTTTGCTGCTCCTGCAGGCTCATCTTATGGTCGGGGTTGCCAATATCCTCGGGTAAATCGTTGGATACATGCATACCCTGGTGCAGGAAGTAGTCTTCCGTATATATGGGCGGTATCAGGTTGTCGCTCTTCTCGTCGTGCAATATTGTTTTGAACGACGGCTTTTCTTTCACTACTGGCGCAGCTTTCTCTGTTTCCGCTACTTCTTCAGGCGTTATATCTTCTAACGGAGGGGGCGGGGTAGTACGTTTCGCCCTTACAAATCCTGTATCAGCTGGGTTGAATCCTTCTGTAAAGCTATTGGGTTCAACTGTTTTCGTTTTTGAGGCTGTATCTGTTATTGCCGGTTCCGGCTCAATAGTCAATATGTCTTCAGCAATCTCCGCCGCCACTTCTTCTACCTCAACTTCCGGTTCTTCCATTACTTCTTTTCTTTTCGCTTTTTCAGGTTGTACGGCGGTAGTGTTAAATTCTGCAACTTCTCCACCCAGCGCCTCTTGCAGGTATTCATTATACAGCAGCCAGTTGCCTGAAAATAGTTGCATGCCGGTCATCATCTCCGGCGAAAAGGGCTCGTTTTTATGCATCTGCGCCGCCTGCATATAGCGGGCAGGTACAAAGTACGGGTAAGTTTCATTCAGCGCCCTGATGCTTTCAGCGTCAGCATCATTAATGTGATGCGGCTCTTCCAGCATTTGCGACACGTATGATATGGATGATGATGTAATCATGTGCTCTATACTACGAAATCTCTTACCAATTTACGAATGCTTTGTTGAAAATATCGTTGGCCAGTTGGTCGCCTATTTCTTCTATTAGTTTTGCCTCCACGCTTTGTAGCGTCTGGTTGGCGGCAAAATCAGCAAAACGGGTAAAAGTTTCGGTAAAGTTAGCTTTTTCGTCCAACCTGTTTTTGAATTTTATTTGTATAGATATGGTCAGCCTGTTCTGGCTCGCAGTCTGTGTATTTTGCACACCCGTTACGCTCACGTTGTATTGGGTGATTGCCCCACTGATGTCATAGTCTGCTGTCTCAGTATTTACGGGCGACAGGCCTGTTTGCGACAATATCCTGCTGCGTATTTTGCTGGTGAGCGCCGGTGCCAGGGTCGGCACTACGTTCCTCGCCTTATTATCCAGTGTGCGGATATTAATAGTAGAGCCTTCGATACTGGCGCCGGTAAAACTATACACCCCGCAACCTGCTAAGGTGAATACAATAAAGGGCAGAAAAATAAATAATAACCTGTTAGCCATATCCCGTCTAAATTACTCCTGAATATCGTATTCTTTAATTTTCCTGTATAAAGTCCTTTCTGATATGCCCAGTTCGCTGGCGGCATCGCGCCTGCGGCCTTTGTGCTTTTTCAGTGCTTTGACGATAAACTCTTTTTCCCTGTCGGCCAGCAGCAGCGACTCCTCCACGTCTTCGTGATGAGCCATGCCGTCCGCATGATGTATTACTATCGGATTGGGAGCGCCGGGTGTGCTGTACGTGGGTACGGGTTGCTCGGCAGGACTGTATGCGGGCACTAAGCCGTCTGCCGTATCGTGACTGGCAAACCCCCTGCCTGCGCTCATTTCATACAGCATCTTTTTCATATCGGTCAGGTCTTTCTTCAGGTCAAAGAAGAGCTTGTAGAGTATTTCCCTTTCTGTAGTATTGTCGTACTGTCCGCCGCCGGCCGATGGGCTGGGAATGGGCACGCCTGCCGGCTGTACCAGCGCCAGGCTGCGCGAACCTGAGCCGTTGGGCAATACCTGGTGCAGCATATCACCGCTTATTTCTTTCTCTGTACTTAATACAGATAGTTGCTCGGCGATATTTTTCAGCTCACGCACGTTACCCGGCCAGGGGTAGTTCACCAGTTGTTGTTGTGCTTCGGGCGATAGTTGTATGGACTGTGTGCGGTAGCGCTCTGCAAAGTCAGATGCGAATTTGCGGAACAGCAGGGGAATATCTTCCCTTCTGTCGCGCAGCGATGGTACGCGAATGGGCACCGTACTAAGCCTGTAATACAGGTCTTCCCTGAATTTTCCGCTCAAGGCCAGTTCCAGCAGGTCTTTATTGGTAGCTGCTATTACACGCACATCTGTTTTCTGCACTTTGGATGAACCTACACGGATGAACTCGCCCGACTCCAGCACCCGCAGCAAACGCGCCTGTGTGCCCAGCGGCAGTTCGCCTATCTCATCCAGGAATATCGTGCCGCCGTTTACAGTTTCAAAGTAGCCTTTACGGGCATCCACAGCACCGGTAAAAGAACCCTTCTCATGCCCGAACAGTTCACTGTCAATAGTGCCCTCGGGTATCGCGCCGCAGTTCACGGCTATAAAAGGATTGTGCTTGCGTGAGGACAGCGCGTGTATGATGTTGGAAAATGCTTCCTTACCCACACCGCTTTCACCCACTATTAATACAGACAGGTCAGTATTGGCTACCTGCGCTGCCGTGCTTAATGCATGGTTAAGCGCGGGCGAGTTGCCTATTATCCCAAACCTGTTTTTTATGCTTTGTAATTCCATTATTAAAGTCAAAAGTTAAAAGTCAAAACCCAAAACTGGTTTAACTCACTATCTCCCCCAGCAAAGTTGCCGACGTCGCATCGTTTACCTTCACCATCACATAATCACCTTTCTTCAGTTGGTAATCTCCTTTGGGGAACACCATCATTTTGTTCTGGCTGTTGCGGCCGCACCAGTCTTGTTCACTTTTCTTGCTGTCGCCTTCTATCAACACTTCAAATGTTTTGCCGATGTCGTTTTTATAACTCTCACGGCTGTGGCTGTTTTGCAGGTTGATGATTTCTGTCAGCCTGCGTTTTTTCACATCTTCGGGCACATCATCTGTATACCTGCGTGCTGCCAGTGTACCGGGGCGCTCGCTGTACGAGAACATATAGGCCATATCAAAACGGCACTGCTCCATCAGGTCCAGCGTTTCTTTATGCTCTTCTTCCGTCTCCGTGCAGAATCCGCTGATGACATCCGTACTCAACCCACAGTCCGGCATTATCTCACGAATGCGTTTTACCTTGTTCAGGTACCACTCGCGGGTATAAGTGCGGTTCATCATTTGTAGTATGCGGGTGTTACCGCTTTGCACCGGCAGGTGTATGTATTCGCATATATTGTGGTACTTAGCCATGGTATGCAGTACATCATCTGTTATATCCTTAGGGTGAGATGTACTGAAACGTACGCGCAACAGGGGTGATATCTGTGCGACAAGCTCCATTAGTTTAGCGAAAGTCACCTCCTCCAGGCTGCCATCAGCGTTATTGGAAGTGTGGTAGTAGCTATCCACATTTTGCCCCAGCAGCGTCACTTCCCTGACGCCCCTCTCAAACAAATCTCTGCATTCGTTCACTATGCTCACGGCATCGCGGCTGCGCTCACGCCCACGGGTAAAGGGCACCACGCAAAACGTACACATATTATTACAACCACGCATGATGCTCACAAAAGCCGTTACACCGTTGCTGTCCAACCGTACAGGCGAAATGTCTGCATAAGTCTCTTCACGGCTCAGCAGCACGTTCACCGATTTCTGTCCTGTTTCAGCTTCTGTTACCAGTCCCGGCAGGCTGCGGTAGGCATCGGGGCCCACTAC
>JACFNS010000302.1:0-1014 GCA_019454705.1 Taibaiella sp.
TATCTTAGGGTGCATATCTCTCTCTTACTTATGTAGTAAGACGAAGATATGTAATAAATGTATATAACCAAACAGGCTGACTTATTCTTTCCCCTTCTCCAGGGTAAAGCCAAAAGAAGAACCGACACCCAGCTTGCTGCGTACGGTTACAGTTTGCCCGTGTGCTTCTACTATGTGTTTTACGATGGCCAGACCTAGCCCGGTACCTCCGATATTCCTGCTACGGCTGCGATCGGCACGGTAAAAACGTTCGAATATACGGGGTAAGTGTTCTTCTGCAATGCCAGGTCCATTATCGGATACTTCTATGTACACATTCTTATCATCCATCTCGTAACAGCCGCAGGTAATCTGTCCTCCATCATTGCCGTATTTTACGGCGTTTTCTACCAGGTTGGTGAGTACCTGCCTTATTTTGGGCTTGTCAGCATATACCATCAGCCCTCTTTCGGTACCTTTTTTCAGTAATAGTTCGATATGCTTCTCTTGTGCGCGCAACGACATCTCTTCATACACATCCTTTATCAGGTCCTGTATAACAAACGATTCCTGAATAATAGGTATGCGGCCGGATTCAAGTTTTGATATTTCGTCCAGGTCGTCCACCAGGTTCACCAGCCTGTCTATTCCTTTGGCGGCATTAGTCAGGAATTTCATGTTCACATTGTTATCGTGAATAGCCCCCCCGGCTAGAGTGTCAACATATCCCTGTATGGCAAAGATGGGTGTGCGCAGTTCGTGTGCCAGGTTCATCAGGAACTCTTTACGAAATTGCTCATTGGCGCGCAGCATTTCTATTTCATCGCGCTTCTGCATGGCCCATTTCTGCACGTCCATATTCACCTCTTCCAGCGATTTTTGGGGCAGGATATTTTCGTAAAAGAACTCTTCTTTCTTAGTGGCTTTGGTCTGGTATATGAATTTGTAAATCAGCTTTATCTTCCTGTAGATGAAGTGCTGCAGGGTATAATTGTATATCCAGTAAATGATGATAAAAGTGACAGCGAATACGAT
>JACFNS010000302.1:1024-3905 GCA_019454705.1 Taibaiella sp.
ATAAGCGGTATATGCCACATGCCCCATACGAGGAATAGGCTCATCACAGCATTAACTGTCGAGATAATCAACGCAGTAATGGTGGATAAAAGCCTGGGAGAGGCGTTTTTTGTATCAAGGAATGACATAGTTAATTAAAACTACACCATTTCGAATTTATATCCTACGCCTTTTACAGTAGTAATCAGGTCTATGCCTATCTTCTGGCGTATCTTACGTATGTGTACATCAATGGTACGGTCGCCCACTATGACATCGGTGCCCCATACGCGTTGCAGTATCTCATTTCGGAGGAAAACGCGCCCGGGCTTCGATGCCAGTAATAGCAACAGTTCAAATTCCTTTTTTGCGAGTAATATTTCCCTGCCCTGGTAAGTTACTGTGAATTTGGTCTTATTGATTTCCAGGTCGCCGAAGGTGAGTTTTTGTTCTTTGTCCTCATCGGGCCTGGTACGCCTTAGTGCAGCGGCAATACGTGTCAGCAGCAATTCGGGTTTAATGGGCTTGGCGATGTAGTCATCCGCACCCAGGTTGAGGCCTTCAATTTCTGATTTCTCATCGCTGAGCGCTGTCAGGAATATAATAGCTATACTTTCGAAACCCGGTGTCTGCCTCAGTTCGCGTATAGTTTGCATCCCGTCTTTGTTGGGCATCATCACATCCAGCAATATCAGGTCGGGCTTGAATTCTTTGGCTTTCCTTATCGCCTCTATACCATCGGCTGCTGTTGCAGTCTGGTAGCCTTTGCTTCTCAGGTTGTAGCTGATAAATTCGACTATATCCGGTTCATCATCTACCACCAATATTTTACCAAGAAAATCCATATAAAACTCTGAAATCCGACGCAATATTATGACAGCAAATGTGAACTGTGAAGGAATGGCACATTATCTTATTGTTAAGCCCGTTCCTGTCAGTACTCATTACCGTGCGATAACCTACGGATTACCTCAGCGTAACGTTGCCGGCGCCCACTTTGAAGCCACCCTGGTATATCTCTATCCTGTAGTCGCCGCTCTTGTAGTCGCTGTCCTGGTTCCAATCTACCACCACATCCCTCACCTTAGTGTTTTTCTGCACTTCTATCAGTTTAGATAAGGTATAATTGATAGAAGAACCATCATCAAGGGTTGTTACACCTGAACCATATGCCGCATTGCTGAGTACAGTGCCTTCGGGCCCTGTAATACGCAGGAAGAATTCTGTAACACTGGTTTCTTTAATCCTGTTTTCGTCTATATCGAAGAGTATGCGCATGACATCCACGCGTTTAGCCCTCTGAGTTTCACTTACTTTTTTACCGCCACGCTTTATGTCAATGGGTGTCATACGTATGTTGGACACGTGGAGTATAGAGCCGAGCTTGGCCAGTTGTTCTCTCTCAGCATCCAGTGCATCACGTTCTTCCACCAGCATATCTTTTTCTACCCCCAGGCGTTCGTTGTCGCTTTCCAGTGCAGCTATACGTTCTTCATAGGTTTGCACTTTGCTGTTCAGCAGGTTGATGAGCCTGCGGGCTTTGCCCAGTTCAGCAGCTGTTGCATTTTTATTTTTGATGATTGCATCAATCTGGCTGCGCAGTTTGGCAATCTCTCCATCTTTATCGCCCAGCAGGTTTTGCATTTGGTCGTTTTTCGACACCAGGTCGTCGAGTCGAACAAGGGCCGCGTTGTAATCGGCCTCAACCGATTTACGGGATGAATCTGAGAAGTTAAACTCAGCCTGTACCTGGTCGCGTTGTTCGGTTACTTTGTTTTTGGTTACAATGAAGTATATGTTAGATATGAGCAGCAATACAATTATCGCCCAATATATTTTGGTATTGTCGCGTTTAGGCTGCTGAGGTTGCTGTGGTTGCTCGCTTTGCGAGGATTGATTCAATTCCTGGCTCATATAAATAAACTGATTTGTTTACAAACGTACAAGAAAAATACTCTTTTTTCAGGCATGATGCAAATAGATTAACATGGGGAAGCCGATAATTGTTATTGTGATGAAAAAATATGTATCATTACAAGGGGAATTTTAACTTTTTTACAGCGATGCAGCATCACCAGCATATCATGTTTATGGATATAGAAACCGTACCCCTGGTGCGGGATTACCATTCTTTATCGGAGAGGATGCGACTGGAGTGGGAGAAGAAAAGCAGGTTCCTGAAAAAAGAAGTTGAGCCTGATGTAACTTATGGAGAACTGTTTAGCGACAGGGCAGGTGTGTTTTCAGAGTTTGCCAAGGTAGTATGTATCGGTTTCGGCAGCTTGCACCATACTGAAGGGCGCTGGCGTATGCGTCTGAAATCGATAGCGATGGATGATGAGCAAAAACTGCTGACGGAGTTTGCTGACGTGGTGACAAGGTTTATGGCATACAATTCGCAGATGGTTTTCTGCGGGCATAATATCAAAGAATTTGATATCCCTTTCCTGTGCAGGCGGATGATGATAAAAGGAGTATCCCTGCCTCCTGTAATGAACCTGGGCGGTAAAAAACCATGGGAAAACCCGCACATAGACACACTTGAGATGTGGAAATTCGGCGATTATAAAAACTACACCTCGCTGGCATTGCTGGCAGAGGTATTAGGCATACCTTCGCCAAAAGATGATATTGACGGCAGTATGGTGGCGGATGTTTATTACAACCAGAACGACTTGCCACGTATAGCCAGGTATTGTCTGCAGGATGTTGCCACATCGGCCAGGGTGTACCTGAAACTGAAAGGTGAAGAGCCGGATTTTGAAACTGTATTTGTGGATGAGTAATCATGGTAGCTGATTTTAAGAAGATTATACAATCGTTAGAGAAGAGGGAATACGCACCGGTGTACCTGGTGGATGGCGAAGAGCCTTTTTATATTGATATGCTCACAGAGTATTTT